>NZ_QRZD01000018.1:27022-51029 GCF_003464565.1 Collinsella sp. AF14-35 | reverse complement strand
GATGGAAACGGATGTTCTATCGGGACACACATTTTGTCCTATAAGCCGAGATAATCGCGCCGCGAAAAAAACCTCCGCAGGGGTGCTTCCCTTGCGGAGGTTTTTTACTCGTTAAGTAGCCTTACGGCTTCGGCGGCCATGTTCTCGGCCGTCATGCCGTTCTGAGCGAGCAGCTCGTTGGGGTCGTAGCGGTCGGGGAAGCCCTTGGCGATGCCGAAGGTGCGCGTGCGCAACGGCGTGCATGCCAGATAACATGCCACGCGCTCGCCCCAGCCGCCGTCCAAGATGCCGTCCTCGAGGGTGACGACAACGCGATGCTCGGCGGCAAGGCTGTCGAGGAACTCACGGTCGAGCTCAGTTGCATAGCGCGGGTTGACGAGCGTGGCCTCGATGTCGCACTCGGCAGCCAAGCGGTTTGCTACGCGCTCGCCCAGCTCAAAGAAATCGCCAAGCGCGAGCACGGCCACGTCGCGACCCTGGCGCACCACGTTGTAACGAACGGCGCCGTAATCGGCGTCCTCGGCAGGCGCCAAGTCGGGGCGGCTTACCAAGCCAATGCCCGGCACGCGAATCGCCACGGGATGCTCGCGGTGGTCGAGCGACCAGCTCAGCATGGACAGATATTCCTCCATGCAGGCCGGCGCCAAGTAGTGCATGTTGGGAAGACCGCCCAGCATGGAAATATCAAAGAACGAAAGGTGCGTCTCGGACGTGGTGCCAAAGATCGACGCGCCAAACACCAGGATGGTTGCGGGGGCGTCGTTGAGGCACAGGTCGTGCCACAGTTCGTCGTAGGCGCGCTGCAAAAACGTGCCGTACACACCAAAGACTGGCTTGGCACCCGAGCGCGCAAGCGCGGTGGCAAAGGTCACGGCGTGCTCCTCGGCAATGCCCACATCGACGAACTGTTTGCCGGCGGCGGCGCGAAGCTCGGGTGTAAAGCCCATGATGTAGGGCGTGGCGGCCGTGATGCCCACGACCTGCGGATCGTGCTCGATGGCGGCGCTGAGCGCCTCGCCCGTAATGTCGGCATAGGTGCGCGGCGCAGGCTCGCTCGGATGGCCCGGGCAGAGCTTGCGCCCAGTCGCCATGTCAAACGGACCCACATGATGCCAGCGCTCGGGGTCGCTCTGGGCTGGCTCAAAGCCCTTGCCCTTTGCGGTGGAGACGTGCAGCACGATGGGATGATCGATATCGCGCAGCTCCTGCAGCGTGTCGACCAGGGCCAACACATCGTTGCCGGTGTCCAGATAGCAGTAGTCGAGCCCCATCGCGCGGAAAACGTTGCGCTCACAGGTGCCGTTGTTGGCGCGTAGCTCGGCCAGATTGCGATACAGGCCACCGTGGTTTTCGGCGATGGACTGGTCGTTATCGTTGACGATGATGATCAAGTTGCTGTCGAGCTCGGCGGCATTGTTAAAGCCCTCAAACGCCAGACCGCCCGAAAGCGAACCGTCGCCAATGATGGTGATGACGTTGTACGCATCGCCCGCCAGGTCACGAGCGTGCGCCAAGCCGCAGCCCAGGCTCACCGATGTAGAGGTGTGGCCCATGGCGAACAGGTCGTGTTCGGACTCGTCGGGATTGGCAAAGCCAGAGGCCTCGCCGTAGCGTGCCGGGTCGATATAAGTGTACGCGCGCCCAGTCAGCGCCTTGTGGGCATAGGTCTGGTGCGATACGTCAAAGACAATTTTGTCGGTGGGGGAGTTAAACACGCGATGAAGCGCAACCGTAAGCTCAACGACGCCCAGGTTGGGGGCAACGTGCCCGCCGACGGCGGCGGAGCTTTCGAGGATGGCGTGGCGGATCTCGCCGCAGAGCAGCGGAAGCTCGGCGCGATCGAGAGCCTTGACGTCCTCGGGCGTTGTCGTTTGCGTAAGCAGCATCGTTGTGGGTTACTCCATGCGAATCGTGCGCCGGCACTCCCTCGGCCGGCACAATTGCACAAGACAGTCTCGCACATTTTGGCGTTTGATATGTGACGGCGGCGCGGTAATTCGCCAACTGGTGGGGCAAAACGTTTTGTCCGATGCCATACTGATAAGTTCCATGATGATTTTATTCATTGCGTGCAGGCTGCGGCTTGCCGCCGAGCGCCGCCGGAAGGAGGCCGCATGTCCGATACCGTTCGTGCCGAGAAAATCGCGCGCGAGGTCGACGATGCCGCCCGTCAGCTTGCCCAGGCGGGCCGCTTGGACCTGATGCATGAGTTTATCCAACATGGCGATGTGACGGTCTATACGCATGTGACCTCGGTAGCGCGGGCAAGTCTGTCCTTTGCCGAGCGCCTGGGCCGCGTCGGTATCTCCGTCGACCGCTTATCGCTGCTGCGCGGGGCCCTGCTGCACGATTACTTTCTCTATGACTGGCACGATCCCGACCCAAGCCATCGACTGCATGGCTTTCGTCACCCGTTTTTTGCCTTGGCGCGTGCGGAGGAAGATTTTGAGCTGACGCCGCGCGAGCGGAATATTATCGTACGGCATATGTTTCCGCTGGTACCGGTGCCGCCGACGTGTCGTGAGGCATGGATTGTGTGCCTGGCGGATAAATGGTGCGCACTGCGCGAGACGATTGCCGGCCGTCTGCCGCGCAAAGGCGGCGCGAACGATTTGAACGAGGGCCCGAGTAACGGCTCGAGCAAAGAATCGAACGAAAAGAGGAGTGGGTAGACGGTGGGAACCGCGATCGACATGGCATTTGACGGCGCGACGCTTGCCGCCTGTCCGCTCTCGGCGCTGGTACTCTCGTTTGCCTTCTACGGTTTTTGCGGCTGGGTATGGGAGTCGACAGTCTGCGCCATGCTCAACCACGGACGCTTTGCCAACAGCGGCTTTTTGCTAGGGCCGTGTTGTCCCATCTACGGTGCGGGCGGCATTGCGTGCTGGTTGCTGCTGCGTGGAATCCCAGACGCCTCGAGCCAGTTTGTCGCTGCCGCGCTCGTATGCAGCGTGATCGAATATAGCGTGGGCGTGCTGTTGGAAAAAACGACGGGTGCCCGGTTTTGGGATTACTCGCATCTGCCGTTTAACCTGCACGGACGCATCTGCCTGTACTGGGCCTGCGCGTTTGGCTTGGGTGCGTTGTGTATTTGCCGTTTAGTGGAGCCGGCATTGCTGGGGCTGCTTGGCCATCTGCCGGTGCTGATTGTGCGGCTGTCCGCCTTTATCGTCGCGGTCGCGATGATGGTCGATGCGGTGTGCTCGTTGGCGAGCTGGCGGCGTCTGTCCGATCAGCTTGAGCGCGTGCGTGCCGACCTTGCCGACCGCATCAATGAGTCGCTTGCCGACGCCTCCGACTCTATGCTCGAACGTATTCCCGATTCGGCGATTGACTCGGTGGCGCAGACGCATATCCGCGGTCGCGCCGTTAACGCTTGGCTGGCCGAGCTGGGCGACGCGGCGCTCGATGCCCTGCGCGAGAAGGCTTCGATGCCGACGTTTATTTCGGATGGTGCTCGCGGCCTGGCGCTCGCTGCCCGTCGCGTGGCCGATGCCGCGCCGAGCATGCCGCGTCCGTCGCTCGGTCGTCGCCTTGCCGGCAAGCGCATGAGCCGCCCGGTACCGAGCGTGTCACTCAGCCGCCGCGACCTACGCTTCTTTAACGCCTTCCCGCGTCTGCGCATCAATCGTTACGAGGGCGTCATCCGAGCTACCGACCTCCGCGACCGAGCCCGCGAGCTGTTCCGCCGCTAGCCGGGACGGGCGTGTTTGCGGCTTCCTTGCTCGCGTATTTCCCGTTCGTTTCGCGCCCGTTGCCGCGCCGTTTCCAAGATTGCGGCACCGTTTCCATTCGACAACGCAGCGTTTAACAACGCCGTATCTGGTCTACACCAGTTGCCCCTCGGCCGCATCATGAGCGCCGACAACGTTCATGCGACAAAGGGGGAGCGAATGTACGATACGGGATCGACAACGTTTATGCTCATCAACACCATGCTTATGTGCTTTGGAGTCATTGGCTTGGTGGGCGTGCTGTGGATTGTTGCCGGCTGGTCGCTGGCCTACGGCGGCGACGGCTCGAGTCCGTTTATTGGAGGCCTTGACCAGCTGCTGTGCCTGCCGGTGCTCAACCAGGTGCTGCAGGCGGCCGAGGGCAATGCTGCGGATGGTGCCGTCTACCCTCAGATCATCAACATCGCCTTCCAGATGGCGTTTGCCATGATCACTGCCGCTATCGTTACGGGCAGTCTGGCAGGCCGCGTTAAGTTTGGTGCCATGACGGCTTTCCTGGGCATTTGGCTGCTCGTGGTTTACGCGCCGCTCGCCCACATGGTTTGGGGCGGCGATGGCTCCTTTATCGGCGACATCATCGGAGCGCTCGACTTTGCCGGCGGCGACGTGGTGCACATTTCGTCCGGTCTTACGGGCCTGATTCTCTGCTTAATGCTCGGCCGTCGTCGCGGCTTTGGCATGGTGAGCTATCGTCCGCATAACGTGCCGTTTGTAGCACTGGGCGCCGGCCTGCTTTGGTTTGGCTGGTTTGGATTTAACGGCGGCAGCGAGTTTAAGGCCGACGCCGTGGCGGCGCTCGCCATCCTCAACACCGTGACGGCCAGCGCGGCGGGCATGGTCTCGTGGCTTGCCGTCGAGCGCGTGCACACCGGTCGTCCCACGCTGGTGGGCGCCAGCACCGGTCTGGTTGCGGGCCTTGTGGTGGTCACGCCGGGCGCGGGCTTTGTCGAGCCGTGGGCGGCGCTGGTCATGGGCCTGATCGTCTCTCCCGTCTGTTACCTGGCCATCAGCCATCTCAAGACCAAGTTCGGCTACGACGATGCGCTCGACGCGTTTGGCTGCCATGGTATCGGCGGCATCTTGGGCGGCGTGCTCACGGGCCTGTTCTGCGTGCCGGAGCTTTCGTGGACCGGTAAGGGCGGCCTGTTCTACACGGGTGACATGTCGCTGCTCGTCTCGCAAATCCTGGGCATTGTGGTGACGGTCGCTATTGTGCTGGTGCTCGACTTGGTGATTGCCGCGGTGGTCAAGGCGCTGTTCCACGGTAGCCTGCGCGTGGACGAGGCCGATGAGGCGCTGGGCCTGGATGCGAGTCAGCACGGCGAGAGCGCATATCCTTCGTTCTCCGGACTCGATTAGCAGCACGGCTTTCCCAGGCACCCGACCTTGCCCCTCAAACCGTCGCTTGCGTACCGAAGTACGCGGCGCTCCTCTTTCGGGGCAATCTCGGGCACCTGGAAAACCCGTGCCATGTGAAGGACAATTCATTTCTTTTATTGAAGAGAGGAATTCACTATGAAGAAAATTACGGCTATCGTGCGCCAGGAGAAGCTTGAGGTTCTCAAAGATGCGCTGTTTGCTGCTGATGTTCGCGGTATGACTATCAACCAGGTGCAGGGATGCGGCGCGCAGCATGGCTGGAAGGAATACGTGCGCGGCAACGAGCTGCTCGTCAACACGATCCCCAAGGTGCAGTTCACCCTCATCTGCGCCGATGAACATGTCGACGGCATTGTCGACATCATCTGCAACGCTGCTCGCACCGGTGCCGTTGGAGACGGCAAGATCTGGGTTGAGCCGGTCGAGGAGGTTATCCGCATCCGTACCGGCGAACACGGCCCTGCCGCGGTGTAGGATCGACCGCCTGCCATCCGCAACGTTAAAATGCTGCAATGAGGCACAAGACTTGCGTTGCGGATGGGCGGATTATGGGTCGCAATAAATATCCCGAGGAGACGGTCGCGAAGATTCTCGACGCGGCACTGGAGCTATTCTGCGCACAGGGTTATGAGGGGACGAGTATTCAAGATATCGTTGACCGTCTCGACGGCATGACCAAGGGCGCTGTCTATCATCACTTCAAGAGCAAAGAAGAGATTTTCAACGCCGCGTTTGATCGGGCGATGACTCCGATTGTTGAGCACCGCCGCTCGATGCTTGGCGTCGGTAATATGACCGGAGCCCAAAAGCTCAAGCGACTGTACGCTCCCGAGTCCGTTGTTCCACAAATTGAGCTATGGGCACGTATGCGTCCTGCAGCAGATCCGGTAAAAAGCTCGCGTCTACTGGCGATGCAGTACCAGGGCTCGTTTGACGAGTCAGCCGATGGCTGTCTCTTGCCAGTGATCGAGGAGGGCATCGCCGACGGCTCCATTGCGTGCGAATGCCCGCGCGAAGCGGCGGAGGCCGTATCGTTGTTGGCGAATCTCTGGCTGCTGCCATTGTTCCGTCCGCTCGAGCCCAAGGAGCGAATGCTCGCTCGCGCACAATGTTTGGCGCAGATGGCTGCCGCGGTGGGGCTCGATTTGGGTAATGAAGTGCTTCAGACAACGGCGCAGATTTGGGACGTATGGGACCGCGCCGGGTGGTAATATAGATACCAACGGTATGTAATTGATTTGTGAGGGTAGCCACGGCTGCCCTTTTCAAGTCATTAAATACATACTAGTGGTATGTATAGGGGGTGGGCTTATGGCTGGGCTGAGAGACGTCGGTGTCTCGTTGAAATCAAAAACAGTGCGGTCAATCAGGCTCGCGGAACTTCTGGTTGCGCAGCTGTGCACGTATTCGATGCTGTCGGCGCTGTGCTTTGCGTATCCACTTTACTTGTTCGATCGCAGTGGATCGTCAACGTTATATGGCGTCGTCGCGGCGATAGCGTTCATACCCGGCGTACTTGCAACTCCGGTTGGCGGAATCTTGGCGGATAGGGGAAGACATCGCGAGGTCCTCGTGTCCCTCGGCATTGCTCTGATGACTGCATCACTGCTGTCTATCCCCATGAAGCACTCATTGCCTCTTGCGGTCGTCGTAGTAGCGATACTTTGTGTTCAATATGGTTCTCAATCGCTGCTGAAGCCAATGCTCCAAATTGAGACGGTGCGCATGGCGGGTGAAGAGAAGGTTGAGCGGGCCACTGCATTGGTTTCGCAGATGACCATGGTGAGCAATATCTTGGGCCCTGTGGTCGGGACGGCAGTCTATGGGTACTTTGGCATCGATGCTCTTTGCACAACCGCGTCGGTGGCGTTTGCGATTTCAGCTCTCTTGTTTGGGGGCGCGCTCAAGCAAAATGCCTCATTTGAAACGATGGGCGACGGCGCGACTCGTACGACATGCCGAAACGATTTTCGGGAGTCGATTCGGTATCTGTTGCAAAATGCATTATTGGTCGCTGTGATTTTGCTTGCGGCAGTTTTGAACCTTGCGTTGGTTGGGCTAATGATTGGCGCTCCCATTATTGTTACAAAGCATCTCGGCATGCAATCGTCCTGCGTTGGGATAGTTGAGGTTGCTCTGGGCCTGGGTGGTCTTACCGGCAGTGGCTTGGTCGGCATTTGGCCGCATCGCTTTTCTCTCAATAGCATATGTCGATATGTTGCGATGATCTGTTTTGGAGTCGCACCGATTATTGTCGCGCAACTGTTCGGCGCAGATGCATGCGTGTTCACCGTGTTTGCGGTTGGTTCGGCATGGATCATGGTGTGGGCAAGCATTGCGTCGGTTGAAATCATCGCGTTTGTTCAGCGGGTAGTGCCGACTGAGCTCTGCGGAAAAGTGCTTTCGGTCGTTTACATGGTCCTTTCCTGCGCAACACCTATCGGCCAATTGACGTACGGGGTTGCATATGATCGATGGACACCGGCGATTGTATTCGCAGGCATGCTGGCGGTGCTGACGTTGACGACGGCGCTGTTTTATCGGCTGAAAAGTCGCTTGTGGCGATTGTCTTAACGCGCTGGGGCACCGTGAATTTGTGGAGGCGGTGGTACGCCGCGCCGGGACGGCATTGTTTGGGCGTGCCTCTCTTTCGTCTAAAATAACGTGCAGACGAAAGAGAGGCACGCCCATGATCAAGATGTTCGCGAGTGACTTAGACGGAACGCTGCTTAACGCCCTGCACGAGGCAGACGGGACTATCCGCCGTGCCATTCGCGAGCTGACCGAGGCCGGCTTGCATGTGGTTCCCGCGACCGGACGCTCGACGCTGCCGATCGGTGAGCATGGCTTTACAGGCCTGGCGCTTGACGCCTGCTGCTCCAACGGATCCATCGTGCGCGACAGTCATGGCGAGGTGCTCAAAACCTGGACCGTCGACCCGCAGATCACTGAGGAGCTGCTCAAGGAGTTTCCGGATATCTGTTTTGATTGTTCTACGCCCGATGGCATGTTTTCGAGTGGATCGTTCGAGATGCATCAGGCGGGCTTTAAAAAGGACAGCCCCATCAAGCGTATCGTGATGCGTGGCATGCGTGCACGTGGCGGCTATCACGAGGAGCAGTATTTCGACCAGTCGATCGGCGACATCTTGCGTCATGACGTGTGCAAGATCAATTGTCGCGTGACCTCGCCCGAGCTGGAGCGTGACCTTAAGGCCTATCTTGCCGAGCGCTCGGACCGTGTGGTCAACGCGCCGTTCGATCCGGTGATGTTCGAGATCACGGACGTGGCATGCAACAAGGGCGAGAGCGTGGCCTGGCTGGCGGGCTACTACGGTATTGCCGAGGACGAGGTCGCGGTCTATGGAGACGGCGGCAACGACATCGCCATGCTCAAGCGTTTCCGCCACAGCTACGCGACCAAAAACGCAAGCGATGCAGCTAAGGTCGTCGCGAGCGCAACTATCGGCAGTTGCATGGCCCATGCCGTTCCCAAGCACATGCTCGCCACCATGCGCAAGCAGAACTCCCGCACCGTCATCGAATAATGTGACAAAGGAACTGCCCCTTCGTCGCATCCCAAATATTGCCTTTACGTGTTGATGCACACGGTGTGCAATAATACTCGCATTGTGCAATAGCGCACAGGCTGAGTAACAAGGAGGACGCTTGTCCCAGCTCGAGAAATGCGACCGCCGGTCCCTTCGCTCGCAGCGTGCCCTTCGCCAGGCACTTGCCAGCGAGCTTGCCGAAAGCGGCGACCTTTCGCGCATTAATGTCGCGTCGCTCACCGAGCGCGCTGGCCTTACGCGCCGCACGTTCTATTCGCACTACCGCGATATCCCCGACTTTATCAATCAAATCGAGGACGGCTTGCTGGCCGAGATCCGTGAGCGCATTGAGCTCATCACCGCAGCTCAGCTGCCTGATCTCTATCACAACATCGATGAGCTCGAGCCGGCGCCCGGTTCGGTTGAGCTGCTGCGTTATCTTGCGGCCAACCGCGACTTAATCGGTGCGCTGCTGGGTCCGGGCGGCGACCAGGCCTTCATTAAAAGGATCATCGACACCGCGCGTGAGGCTGTGGTGCCGCGTGCGCAGACGGGCATTTTGGGCCTGGCGCTGGGCACGTTCTTTGACTACTACGTCACCTACGTCGTGAGTGCCGAGGTCGGCCTGATTCAGCGCTGGTTTGAGCGTGGGCTCACCGAATCGCCCGAGGCCATGGCGCGCATTATGACGGTGCTCGCTTTTGTGCGCCCCGGCGACCTGTATGGCCAACCCATCGATATCAACGTGCCGGAATACGGCATGAAGCTATTGAACTTGCAGCTCGAGGACGCGGCCGACACCGTCGCAACCGTCGAGTCCAACAACTAAGAGGAGAGACAATGAGCAAACTCGTCGAGGGCATCAAGGACCGTGTGGTCGCTGCCGCACGCGAGGCCGCGCCCGCCGTGGTGGACGCTGCGCAGAAGGCCGCGACCGCTGCTGCCGAGAAAGTTGCCGAGGCTGTTGCCGATGCCAAGAACGCGGCAGGGGAGACGCTCACCGCTGGCGCAGCCACGCCCAACGTTGCCGAGTCCGTAACCGCCATCGCTGCCCACGCCCCCGAAGGCGCGATCTTCAACCCCGAGGCCGCCCGCGGCAACCTGCACCTGGGCATCGACGTGGGCTCCACCACCGTTAAGCTCGCCGTGCTCAACGACGACAACCAGATCGTCTACGCCAAGTACCAGCGCCACCACACCGACGTCCGTGCCTGCGCCCGCGACCTGTTCGAGGGTGCTGCGACCGTGCTGCCGACGGCCCAGATGACCTGCGCCATTACCGGCTCGGGCGGTCTGCTGCTTTCCCAATGGCTCGACCTAGAGTTTGTCCAGGAAGTCATCGCCAGCAAGCGCGCCGTCGAGACCCTCATCCCGGCCACCGACGTCGCCATCGAGTTGGGCGGCGAGGACGCCAAGATCATCTACTTCGATAACGGCATCGAGCAGCGCATGAACGGCACCTGCGCCGGCGGTACGGGCGCGTTCATCGACCAGATGGCAACCCTGCTCCATACCGATGCCAGCGGCCTCAACGAGCTCGCGGCCAACGCCACCACCATCTATCCCATCGCCAGCCGCTGCGGCGTTTTTGCCAAGACCGACGTGCAGCCGCTGCTCAATGAGGGCGCCCGCCCCGAGGACGTGGCCGCCTCCATCTTCCAGGCCGTCGTGACCCAGACCATCTCGGGCCTGGCGTGCGGCCGTCCCATCCGCGGCAACGTCGCCTTCCTGGGCGGCCCGCTGCAGTATCTCTCCGAGCTGCGCCACCGCTTCTACCTCACGCTCAACCTGGACGAGGAGCACCGTATCGTGCCCCAAAACGCTCACCTGTTTGTGGCGAGCGGCGCCGCCATGGCGCACGAGTCCAACAAGCTCAGCACGTTCCCGCAGCTCATCGAGGCCATTGATGCCCTGGGTGACACACAGGGTGCCGAGGTCGATCGTCTGGATCCGCTCTTTGCCACCGACGAGGACTCTGCCGAGTTCAAGGGTCGCCACGACCAGGAAGTCGTCCCCAAGGGCAAGCTCGACGGCTACACCGGCCGCGTGTTCATTGGCATCGACGCCGGTTCCACCACCATGAAGGCCGCGCTCGTGGGCGAGGACGGCCAGCTGTTGCATACCTGGTACGGCAACAACAACGGCGACATCCTGGGCACGGCCAAGGTCATCATGGCCGATTTCTACAACCACATCCCCGCTGGCTGCACCATCGGCCACGTGACCACCACGGGCTACGGCGAGGCGCTGCTCATCGAGGCCCTCAAGGCCGATTCCGGCGAGATCGAGACCGTCGCGCACCTGCGCGGCGCCAAGGCGTTCCTGCCCGGCGTCGAGTTTATCCTGGACATCGGCGGCCAGGACATGAAGTGCCTGCGCGTCAAGGACGGTGTCATCGAGCACATCATGCTCAACGAGGCCTGCTCGTCGGGCTGCGGCAGCTTTATCGAGAGTTTCGCCGTCTCTATGAACATGGACGTGCGCGCGTTCGCCGACGCCGCCATCCATGCTAAGGCCCCCGTCGACCTGGGCAGCCGCTGCACGGTCTTTATGAACTCGCGCGTCAAGCAGGCGCAAAAGGAAGGCGCCACGGTGGGCGACATCGCGGCCGGCCTGTCCTATTCCGTCATCAAGAATGCCCTGTTCAAGGTCATTAAGCTGCGCGACCCCAAGGAGATCGGCAGTCAGGTGATCGTTCAGGGCGGCACCTTTATGTCCGATGCCACGCTGCGCGCGTTTGAGCAGCTCACCGGCGTGCATGCCGTGCGCCCTGACATCGCCGGCTGCATGGGCGCCTACGGTGCGGCCCTACTCGCCCGCGATCGCGCCGCCGCCGACGGCATTTCGACCATTCTTTCTGCCGAGGATATCGCGCACCTCACCGTGACGCAAAAGCATGTCCGCTGCGGCCGTTGCTCTAACAACTGCCAGCTTACCGTCAACGACTTTGGCGGCGGTAGGCGCTTCATTACCGGCAACCGCTGTGAGAAGGGTGCCGGCCACAAAAAGCAAAAGACCGAGGCCCCCAACCTCTTCAAAAAGAAAAACGAGCTGCTCTTTAACCGCGAGGTTCTGAGTCCTGACGAGGCCCCGCGCGGCACCGTGGGTATCCCGCGCGCACTCAACATGTACGAGAACTACCCCTTCTGGCACGCGTTCTTTACGCGCCTAGGCTTTAGCGTGCAGCTGTCCGACCAGTCGAGCAAGAAGACCTACCAGGCGGGCATCGAGTCCATGCCGTCAGAGAGCGTGTGCTATCCGGCCAAGATGAGCCACGGCCATGTGATGAACCTTATCGACCGCGATGTCGACTTCATCTGGATGCCGTGCGTGCGCTGGGAGCGCAAGGAGGATCCGACCGCCGGCAACTGCTATAACTGCCCCATCGTCATGAGTTACCCCACGGCGCTGGCGCTCAACATCGACGAGATCCGCGAGCAGAACATCGAGTTCCTGTATCCGTTTGTGCCGTATCACGACAAGACCGAGCTCAAGCGCCGCCTGTATCAGGTGCTCGCCGTCGACCGCGTGGCCGATGCGCAAGCCGGTCGCGGTCGTGTGCGCGGTCCCAAGATCACGCGCTCCGAGGTCGATGCCGCCGTCAACGCTGCCTTTGAGGCCGATGCGCGCTTCCACGAGGACATCCAGACCATGGGCGAGGAGGCCCTTAAGTGGGTCGAGGACCACGGTGGCCATGGCATTGTGCTCGCCGGCCGCCCCTACCACAACGACCCCGAGATCAACCACGCCCTGCCCGAGCTTATCTCGAGCTTTGGCTTTGCGGTCTTTACCGAGGATTCGCTCGCGCATCTCGTGAAGCCCGAGCGTCCCATCCGCGTCGTCGACCAGTGGATGTACCACAGCCGCCTGTACGCCGTCGCCCGTTTTGTGACGATGCGCAACGACTTGGACCTGATCCAGCTCAACTCCTTCGGCTGCGGTCTGGATGCTC
This sequence comes from Collinsella sp. AF14-35, assembly GCF_003464565.1. Taxonomy (NCBI): domain Bacteria; kingdom Bacillati; phylum Actinomycetota; class Coriobacteriia; order Coriobacteriales; family Coriobacteriaceae; genus Collinsella; species Collinsella sp. AF14-35. Next base: position 38,413 of record NZ_QRZD01000018.1, on the reverse strand, counting down.
TGACCACCGACCAGGTGCAGGAGATTCTGGAGGCCAGCGGCAAGATCTACACCGTGCTCAAGATCGACGAGGTGTCCAACCTGGGCGCCGCGCGCATCCGCATCCGCTCGCTCATGGCCGCGCTTAAGGACCAGGAGGCCGAGCGCTTGGCCGAGGCTACGGCAGCGGGCGAGGCCTACGAGCAGGGCGATGCCGCGCCGGTGGCGCCCTCCACGGATGCCCCTGCGTTCGCGAGCCGCAAGTACACGTTCGAGGCGCAGCGAGAGAGCGCCTCGACCGCATGGCCCAAGGTGCCCTTTACCGAGCAGATGCGCGAGGAGGGCTACACCATCCTGTGCCCGCAGATGGCACCGATCCACTTTGACCTGGTCAAAGAGGTGTTCCGCGGTGCCGGCTACAACTTGGAGCTGCTGCCCTCGACCGATCACGATGCCGTCGAGGCCGGCCTGCGCTACGTGAACAACGACATCTGCTACCCGTCGATTCTGGTGACGGGCCAGATTATGGAGGCCATCGAGAGCGGTCGGTACGACCTGTCCAAGACGGCCGTGGTTATCAGCCAGACCGGCGGCGGCTGCCGTGCCACCAACTACATCGCACTCATCCGCAAGGCCCTGCGCGAGAGCGGCCACCCCGAGATCCCGGTGATCTCGCTTTCGGCCGTGGCACTCGGCGAGGATAACCCCGGCTTTAAGATTACGCCGGCGCTGCTTAAGCAGGCAGTCTACGCGGTGCTCTTTGGCGACGTGATGATGCAGATGCTCTACCGCTGCCGTCCGTACGAGGCCACGCCCGGTGCGGCGAACGCACTCTACGAGGAGTACATGGCGCGCGCCCGCAAGCTGGCGCCCAAGTTCAACCGCCACAACTACACCAAGCTGTGCCGCGAGGCCATCCGCGCGTTCGACACCATGCCGCTCGTGGGCGAGGGTACTAAGCCGCGCGTGGGCGTGGTCGGTGAGATCCTGGTCAAGTTCCACCCCACGGCCAACAACCACGTGGTCGACGTGATCGAGCGCGAGGGCTGCGAGGCCGTGGTACCGGGCCTGCTCGACTTCTTCCTGTACTCCATGAGCAACGCCGAGCTGCAGAAGGACGAGCTGGGAAGCTCTGCTACCACGCGCGCTGGTATGCAGGCGCTCATCAAGCTCGTGGACTGGATGCGCACGCCGGTGGAAGAGCTGCTCGAGAAGTCCCGCCGCTTTGAGGCGCCCGAGCGCATCGGCACCATGGCCGACAAGGCCCGCACGGTGCTTTCGGTGTGCAACAACATGGGCGAGGGCTGGTTGCTCACGGCCGAGATGCTCGACCTGATTGACCATGGCGCGCCCAACATCATCTGCACGCAGCCCTTCGCGTGCCTGCCTAACCATGTGGTGGGTAAGGCCGTGATCAAGGAGCTGCGCCGTCAGCACCCCGAGAGCAACATCGTCGCGGTGGACTACGACCCCGGTGCATCCGAGGTCAACCAGCTCAACCGTATTAAGCTCATGATCAGTGTGGCCAAGGAGAACATGCGCGCCGGTAAGGGCTTTAAGCTCGAGAAGGTGGCGCCGCTCGCGATGGACGAGGTCACCGGCCAGATGCGTGCTCATGACGGCTGTGTGAGCTGCGGGCCGGCCAGCGAGGAGGCCGTGGCATCGGTCGCCGAGCGCCTGGGACGCGGCATTAAGAAGTAGTTGGCCTACTTCGAGCCGGATGTAAGACAAAAGGGTGGTAGCCGTACCGGCTACCACCCTTTTTTACTGGATATATGTTGCGTAAATGGCCTTGCCGACGCCTTTCGTGGACTCGGATTTCGGAAGTGGGGCACAGTTTTGTGGGTGGTGAGTGGGCCACTGATTTGCCAAGAGTCTGCCGGCCCTTGTTGTTTTCTCTCGGAATACTACAAAAAACTCGGGGCTGGCCCACGCTTCCGTTCTGGCGGAATGCGATGCTGTTTTGCATAGAATTAGTACGCCCGCCATGTTCAGCCGGAAAGGTCTCCTTCTTCAGCGCTTTTTAAACAGCGGGATAGCTGGCGTGCCTCAAGTTGAATGCAGCTTATCGCGTGATGAGTTTGCGCTTGGACATCGTTTGAATTTGAAGCGCAGTAAAAAGGGATTGATAATCTATCTTGTTTGCTTAGGCAAACGATTTTTGCTGGATAGCCTATCCTGATTTGAGACGTTTGCGAGGCTATGGTCAAAATAACCCCATGCTTACGAATGAGAAAATCGGACAAATTGTGCTGGTCTGCTAAGTTAATACTCTCGTAGCGGGGGAAAAGGCCCAGATGGTTAAATGCTGAGTCTATTCTTTTTCGACAATATCGAATGTCACAGGTGTTTGCAATTGGATATTGAGCCACCGCGTTTAGATTCGCTGCTGCGTGACTAGCTAATGGGTGATTGCTTTCAACGAGGAGGTTGACTTCGGCGTTCAATAAAAAATGCGATTCAAAAAGATTGGTGTCTACTTGCCCAGCGACAATCGCAATGTCGATTTGTCCGTCAAGTAGAAGGGATAAGCACGTTCCGCCGTCGTCGTATCTGGAAACAGCAAATTTACCACCGTTGTACTTTTTCGAGAGCCGGTTTAGTGCGGGCTGGTTGAACCAGCTTGTGAGTATTGGTGGTAGTCCGACTGCAACGTGTGTCAAATGTGTCTGGGTTATTTTTATCTTTTCACGCGTGATTTGCGCATACGCTTGAATTCCCTCAATTGAAGCTAGTGCATCTAATGCTATAGGAAGGATTTCCTCTCCATAGTTTGTTAGATGTAGAATACTGCCTCTTTTTTCGAACAGCTTCAGACCAAGTTCAGATTCCAATGCTCGAATGCCTTTTGAAACAGCTTGCGGCGAAACGCTTAATATAGTTGCTGCATCCGAGTAATTCTGACAATCAAATACCTTTATGAAATACTGCAGCTGAACAACATTCACCAGAATTTCCTTAGGTTGAATTTTTAATCAGGCTAAGTGTAAATTAAAAAATGTTAAACAAGGCAAACAAATTGTTTCATCTAGTACAAAAAGTTATCAAACAGCTTTTGACTTTTTGACCAAAGTATAACTAGGCCTAAAACGAGAAAGGAGCCATTGTGGATTGGATACAGCCAACTCAAACACCTAACGATATTGCTTTGCTATCAAGTTGGTGTCCTTGTCAGGGCGCAAAATGTCAGGGGCGCTGTAATCCCTGGGGGATGTGTGCCGTGTACACGGGCGGGAATTGCCGCGCATTTCAACATTGCGGTATACACGTTAGCTAGGAGCTTCGATGGAATATATTCAAAAGCCAGTGAATACTCAGATGCCTGCTTCGTCTCGAGATATTTCTACGTGTGTGTCCTGTGCAGCGCATATTTGTTGGAGTTATTCAGGGGGAGGACCGTGTGGCCTGAGGATCTGCATTACCAAATTTTGTGGCTGGAATTACTCCTAATGGCAGGTTGAAATATTGAAATATGCAACGGAGTAGAAATGAAACAGTCTCGCTTTAATGTAATCGATAAAGGCAATCAGCCTACGCTGGTATATAACTCTTACTCCGGCGCAATTGTTGCGTTGGATGCGGAATACGAGAAGGCACTATTTGCGAATGGGGCTAATGGCCCTTCGGAAATTGTCGACAATTTGATGGACGCGGGGTTGTTGGTTTCCGACGGACTTGATGAAATCGAACATTTAAAAGAGATATCATCGGCCTGTCGCATGCAATCAAAATCACTTTCATTTACGATAGCTCCGACATTGAATTGTAATTTCAGGTGTCCGTATTGTTATGAGGACGGCAAGCGTTATGGTTCAATGAGCGACCAGTGCGTCGATCAGGTAATAAAGCATATCAATGGCATGGCTTTAGACAATCAGGCAGAAAGTTTGCAGATTGCCTGGTATGGCGGCGAGCCTTTATTGGCGATTGAGACGGTGGAGAAGATTACGCGCGGAATCCGAAGTGATGAAATCTTATTTAACGCCAGCATGGTGACCAACGGTTATTTCTTAGATGGGAAAACGGCGGAGTTGCTTGCAAAAAATGGGGTCACGCACGTTCAGGTGACTGTCGATGGTCCGCCTGAAATACACAATCAACGAAGATGTCTTCCTTCTGGCGGTGATACGTTCAACCGTATTATCGATAACGTAAAAAGAGCTAGTGCGTACTTCAATGTCATCTTAAGAGTTAATGTTGATCCGACGAACGGTGATCAGATTGATCGCTTGATTGATTCGCTTGATCAAAAAGGTCTTCGTAATAGAGTAAAACTGTATTTAGCGGCAGTAGATGATATAAATGGGGCATGCGCTAACTCTCCGTGCTATTCAGAGGACGAATTTGCCTCGATTGAAGCATCCTGTTTGTCTCGCTACAAAATGACGGGGTACATGGATCCGTTTCTTCCAGGCTTTAATCCGACCATATGCGGAGCCGTCAATAAATATTCAGAAGTTATTGGACCAGATGGTTCCTTATATAAATGCTGGAATGAAATAGGATATTCCGACAGAAGTTATGGCAGCATCTTTGAAAGCGTAGCGAGTAACGCATTCGAAGTTTCCAAATGGACTGCTTACGACTTTTGTTCAGATTCAGAATGTCTTAACTGCTCGCTTCTTCCTATGTGCATGGGTGGCTGTCCCTTCACCAGGCTGTATGAAAATAAGACAAGCTGCGTATCTGCAAGAAAGAACTGTATAAAAGTAATGAGGGCGGCCTATGATTTCAAGCATAAGAAGTGATGCGGACTCAACGGCGCTCTTCGATTGTCTGCCATATTTCAGACTTGGGTTTTCTTCCCAATTGCTTCTGGTTATAGTCTTCGCGTTGTGCTTAATAATATCTGGAATGATGGCTTCTGTATCCCCGCTGCTTACGAGCGCTCTGGTTGACAATATATCTAAAAAAACATCTTACGATACTATCATGATTAGCAGCGCTCTAATTGGTTTTGCGGCACTAATCGATATTGTTGTCAGTTATTTAAGCACCCTTCTTTCAATGCGGATAACGACCGTGGCTGCATACTCGATTGTTCGAAGTAAAATCGATGAGCTCGTTCGGATGCCTTTTGAGTTATATTTTGAGCAGGAGTCAGCTGAAAAAACTCAACAAATTTGTTCAGATGCCAATACTGTGGCTTCCTTCGGATTGTCGGTGCTCCAGACGGTACTTCTTGCGGTTGTCCAGCTAGGTATCAGTTTTATTTTTCTCTATGGATGCTCCGTAGCGCTCTTTTGGGTTTCCGTGACATTTTGCATCTTGTATGCAATTGCATATGCTTTATTCAGAAAACCGCTTTTTGTTTCAGGTCTGACCTTTAAGGAGGAGCAGTCCCTGTATTTCGGAAAAGTGGAGTCCGTACTTGCGCATCAGAGATTTTTGTATGTTAATGTGCTATTCGAAAGAGCATTGAAATCCATAGATAGCTTTTTTTCGTCTTTGCTGCACGCCGGAGTCGCCTATCAAAGTGTCGTTTCGAGATTTCAGGCAACGGATTCCTTTGCTGCGGCTGCGTCCCAGGTGACTATTCTTTTGATTTCGGCTTTCTATGTAATGCATGGAAGCATGAGTGTAGGCCAACTTGTTGCCGTTTCGAGCTACATGGCTTTAATGCTATCTGCCGTGAGGTCAATCTACGGTATAGGTAGTAGCGTACAAGACTGCTTCTCATCGATATCTCGTCTAAATGCCTCTAAATTGCCTTTGGCTGTTGCTGGAGAGGAGCTCTTGGAGATCGATTACATCGAACTGCATAATTTTGGTTTTACATTAAATGAAAAGTGTCTCTACAATAACTTGAATCTCAGGTTTGACAAAGGAAAGCTCTATGCTCTTGTGGGGATTAATGGCTCGGGCAAAACGAGCCTTGCGTACTTATTAATGGGTTGTTTCAATTCGGGTTACGGTGGGGCTATTTCCTACAACGGTAAGGCCCAAGAAGAAATCAACTGCGAGCACCTTAGGCGGAATCTAGTTTCGTTTGCCGAACAAACCCCGATATCAGTAAAGGATTTTCTTAGCGATAGAAATTTTCCTTCTATCGAAAAGAAGAGGTGCGGGGGAATGTCTCCTGGGGAACTGAAACAATTGGAAATTAGGCGGGTCTTGGAAAAGAAGGCAGACGTCTATTTATTCGATGAGCCAACAGCATCACTTGATATTGCTCATAAAGAAGCTCTGATAAATGCTGTGAAGGAACTGCGCAAGCACAAGATTGTCATTGTTATTACACACGATATGGACCTAATAGCAGCTAGTGATGAGGTGGTAGAGCTTGGGAAAAGCGACTGAAATAATGCGCCTGGGGGCACGTTATCTACTGGGTACGATGGTTGCTAGCGTGCCGTGGGCCATTTGGGTTATTGCAAAAGGATCTCCCGCTTGGCTGTGCTCTACAGGGGCGCTCTTTTGTGCGTTGGTAGTCTATCTTTTTGCAACTCGGGGCGCTGTTTCCCGTGATAAGACCAAGCAGCGTGGGATTCTTTTGGGATGGCAGTTCATTTTCATCGTATTTATTATTATGGCCGCCATGCTCGATATAGGTGGAAAATCAATATCCAGATGGGTATTGGTCTGTTCGGTTTCAGTTTTGCATGAGCTGTTATTTAGGTACGTATTTTTATTTGAATACACAATCGTCGGAATAGTTCGGCCGTTTTGCATAAGGGCATTTGTACAGTCGATTCTATGGGCATTGCTTCTCGTGACTCAACAGTGTTTAATCGGGGCACCCACAAATTACATCATTGCAATGATGGGGGGCTATCTTTGTCTGGGCCTTATTTTTGCGCTGCTCGTGCGAAAAACAGGGACAGTGTGCCCGTCTCTTTTAGCCATGATGTTTCTGGATTTTATCAACCTCCTAGCTCTTTGAGTTGCGGACAAAATCTTCAGGTGTTGGCGCCATGGCCGACAAGGCCCGCACGGTGCTTTCGGTATGTAATAACATGGGCGAGGTCTGGCTGCTCACGGCCGAGATACTCGACCTGATCGATCGCGGTGCGTCCAACATCATCTGCACGCAGCCCTTCGCCTGCCTGCGATTCGGTTAGCGAGGAGGCCGTGGCATCGGTCGCAAAGCGTCTGTGACGCGGTATTAAGAAGTAGCCGACCTGCTTCGGGCTAGATATGAGACGGAAGGGTGGTAGCCGTACCGGCTGCGGCCCTTTTTTACTGGATACATGTTGCGTAAATGGCCTTGCCGACGCCTTTCGTGGACTCGGATTTCGGAAGTGCGGGGAAAACTCCGAACCTTCGAGCACACTGCTCTTTTGAACTCTTGTGACCTGCGGTTTTGTTGCTAAAAAAGTCGGTCTGGTCGGCAGAACTCGATTTTTCACCGCACTTCCGAAAACTGCGATCTTGCAGTACGAAAAACGGCCTCCATAACTCTGGGTTTATTGATAAGTGTAGCCGTTCGCCGTATATCATTGTCCGTTTATGGAATCTATCTCCAACGAGTTGTAGTCATATGGTTTGATGTTGGAAACATATGATTACCGGCAGGCCGTAGGTGACGTTCCCCCTGATATCGGAGGTTCCGGGTATGTTTCGTGCTCCGTTAAACAACTATCGGTTGGGCTAACATGGATCGCCGTGTTATTTCGATAACCCTTGCAGTGGTTTGCCTAGCTGTGCTCCTGGGCGCTATAGGGCAGTTCGCTATAAGTCGAGAAACATCCTATATGCAGGAATGTGCTTCCGAAGGCTTTGCCATTGACGGTTACTATCGGGATGACGAAACGAGTCGGGAAACCCTGGCTTTTCTTGAGGAGGACAACTGTCGATGGCAGCTGGTCGACCAAGACGGAATCTGCACAGACGGGCAGTTTAAGCGTACGGATGACCCCAACATCCTGATATTAAAGAAGGAAAACGGTGAAGAATTCGGCACGGTCCACGTGGCGTATATTTCGCGCAGACGCGATCAGGGCTTGCTCTACCTATTTAGAGATACCAGGGTGACCCGTTTTTATCTGGTGAGTACCGGTCCGGCGTTTACAGTGGAGTCTGGCGATGTCGATGCGGACAGCTGATTCACGGCAATAAATCAGCGAGCGGGGCGCGGCCATGGACCGCACCCCGCTATTTGCTCGTGGCCCGCGTCACGTCTGCGCCATGTCGTGACTCGCGGCTGCGCGCATCCATCCCACGTCGCGTATTACTGCACATCAAACTCCACGCGATCGAGCTCGGGCACATTGAGATCGATGAGCTTGCGGGCTACACGGCGGTCGTGTGCCCCAAGCGCCTCGCTTGTCGTCACATGGGCGACAACCTCGCGCTCGACGATACCCTCCTCCCTGCCTTCGGTGGCCGAGGTCTCGACGGCAACGGTGTAATCCTTAAAGCCCGGCAGCGCCGCGGCAAGCTCGCGCGTGGTTTCGGTGACGCCGTAACCGTCCTGCACGCCGGCCTGCGCCGAGCCAATAGACCCCGCCGTCATAACGATGCAGGGGATGGCAAAGATCACCGTACCCACGATGATGCGGCGGCGCACCTTGCGCGATAGCTCGTCGACCTCGGCATTTTCCTCGGCGGTCACAATGCCGTCGCCGTTGAGGTCACGCTTGAGCGGCACGCGCAAAAGAAGCAGCACGGCTTCGGCAGCCAGTGCGATAAAGACCACGTTGATGCCAAACTCGTAGAGGGCCGAGAGAAACAGCGACCCGCTTGCGATGGCGATGCCATAGCCCGCCGCGCACAGGGGCGGCATGAGCGCGGTCGCCACGGCCACGCCGGCGATGAGCGTGGCGGGTTCCTGGTCGCGCGAGTTGCCCAGTCCGCCCGCAAAGCCGCCCGCGAGCGCGACGGCAAGGTCCCACACAGTCGGTGTCGAGTTGTCGATGATGGCGGCCGTGGTGGTGCCAAGGGGCGAGAGCTTAAAGTACAGCGTGGACGTGATTAGACAAAAGACCATCTGCAGCGCGAGGCCGGCAATTGCCTCGACGGCAATCTCGCGGTCGAGCGTGGCGATGCCGTATGCCATGGCAAGGACCGAGCCCATGAGCGGACAGATGAGCATGGCGCCCACGATGGCAATGTCCGAGTCGATATCGAGGCCGATGCTCGCGATCAACATGGCAATGATCAGGATGCATAAGTGTGAGCCAGTCAGGCGCGCCCCGTTTACAAAGCGCTTGCGAATCACGTGATAGGGCGCGCGTCCCTCGCGTATGTTGAACGCCTGCTTAAGGAAACGGGTGGCATTCTCCATGGCCTCGCTGTGTGCAGGGCGTATACCGTGACGACGATGATGACGCTCGCGCAGCCGCTTGATCTGTTGTTTGTCGAGTTCCATGCTTACCTCGTTTAGCTTCTGAGCCGCTTCTTGCGTCTGTCGTCTTTACTCTACACCGCGTTAGGCGAGGTGTCAGACAAGGTTTGTTGACCTGGAAGTCAGGACAATCGACATGGCTAAAACGCCGTGAGGATCATAAGAGTCAAATAGACAAAAAAGCGCGGGGCCGGTTTGATTCCGACCCCGCGCTCTGCGCTGGTGCGTTGTTGTTCGGCCTACCCCAGCAGGCTCAGACCAACAGAGACAAACGCCAGGATAACGCCGACGATGGACTCGCCGCCGAGCAGGCCGCTGGCAACGACCAAGCCCTGCTCCTGGAATGCGGCATCCTTGGAGGCCTTCTCCTCGTCCGAAAGACCGGCAGCGGCGTCGCGGCGTGCGGCCCACTTGTCGTAGGCGAGCTTGGCGCAGGAGCCCAAGAAGGCCGTGAGCGACATGTAGAACGGCAGGTACACGCCTAGGCCGATCATCATGGCCGGAATGCCGAGCCAGTACATGACGATGCCGGCGATAAAGCCGCCTGCGAACCACGGCACGCTCGGGATGCCCGAGACCATGGTGGCGACGACGCTTGCCTGCGCGGCCACAAAGCTCTTGTCGGGGCCGAAAGCATCCGGACCATAGGCGGTGACGAGCGCGACCATGACGGCAGCGGCGACCAGGGCGCCCACGATGCCGCCGATGGCCTGGCCGATCCACTGCGCACGCGGATTGGTGCCCAGCACGGCGCCGGCCTTAAAGTCGTTCATGACGTCGCCCGCAAGGCCGCATGCCACGGCCACGATGCCGGCGATAAAGAACAGCTTGACCTGGGCGATCTGTGCGAAGGCAGCCACGATGAGCATGACGATGAGGCCGAAGATCTCCATGGGGTCGATGCCCGTCTGGCCGCAGCTCTGCGCGCTCATGATAGTGGTGACAAAGGTGAACAGCGTGACGATGACGGCCGGGACGGGGCCAAGGTCGAGCGCGATGGCGACGATCACGGCGATGGCGGCAGTACCCAGGCCGATGATGCCGGCGTCGAGCTTAAGCGAGCCCGAGATGAGCGACTGCTCGTCGGTGTCGCTGGAGCTGTCGGCGGCGAGGCCGCGGGCGATGCCGGCGACCTGCGGCAGGATGTCCTTGAGGACGACGGCGACGCCAAAGCCCATCATGAGACCCATGCCGAGCGATTTGACGATGCCCTGCGCAGTCACAACGACGAATAGACCGGCAGCGGTGCCGCCCACGATGATGCCAAAGTTACCTAGCAGCGCGCCGGCAAACCAGAAGGCAACCGGGGCGAAGCCAACCAAAAAGCCGATGGAGAGCAGCATGGGCGAGTTATAGATGGCAAAGGTCACGCCGGGGATATTGAGCGTGCACAGCATGCTGGGCACCACGCCCAGAGCGTCGCGAAGCACGCTGTAGATGCCTGCGATGGCCATGGAGCCAAAGAGCTGCTTGCCGGTCTTGCCGCCGGCCTCGGTGGCGCGCAGTGTCTGAGCTGCGGCATTGCCGGTGGGAAACTCCAGCGCGGCGTCCACGATAAAGTGGCGGTGGATGAGCGCCGTTGCCAGCAGGCCCAAGATGGTGCCGGCGAGTGCCACGATAAACATGTCGAGCCAGCTGATCTGGTCGGCATAGCCCAGCATCCAGGCGCCCGGGATGGTAAACGCCAGGCCGCCGGCGACCATGGCGCCCGCGGACATGATGGTGTGGGTGACGTTGGCCTCGTTGAGGCTGGCGTTGCCCATGAGCTTCAGGAAGAACAGCGAGATGACGGCAGCGAAAATAATCGGCCAGGGGAGTGCACCCATCTTGAGGGCCGTGTAGGCCGAGCTTGCCGTGATGATCACGCAGCCAAGGACACCGATGACGACGCCGCGCAGCGTGAGTTGCCCGCGCATCGAAGCGCGGTTCGAGGGATTGCTCATATAAAACTCCTTTGCGTATATCCGCTTCCCCCGGGAGCGCCGTTACGGATACGGCGCGGGAAGTCGGGTTACCAAGGGCCGCCGCGTGAGCTCGCAAACGACCGCGCACCAGTATAGCGGCACGGCAGTTAATTTGGGACTGGGCTTTTTTAGCTATCCCAAGCGAAGCCGAAGGATGATTATT
>NZ_QRZD01000018.1:0-26998 GCF_003464565.1 Collinsella sp. AF14-35 | reverse complement strand
TGATTAAAAATTTTTTTTTAAACCCCCCGTCCCAGAATAATCATCGGGATATACTGCTGGACAGACGAAAGGAGCGCCGACGATGCTTGATGGGTGCGCATATATATTGACGGTCGACGTGGGCAACACGTTCATTCGCTTTGGCCTGTTTGCAGAGGATTCGGCCGCGGCGCAGGAATGTCCGCTTGCGACGTGCGAGATCACGACGCCGTCGAGCATTACGGCCGACGAAGCGCGCATGCGACTTGTGCAGGTCATGGGCGCGCTCGCCGCCGATGCAGGTGTGCCCGGGGTGCTTGCACCCGCCGCGGCCGTGCTGAGCTGTGTAGTCCCGGCGCTCGAGCGCCCTTGGAAGACGGCGCTTTCCCGCACCTGCACGGGGCGCGTGCTCACCGTGGGGCCGGGACTTAAGACCGGCATGCCTGTGCACTACGATGACCCGGCCGAGATCGGTCCCGACCGCATCGCCGACGCCGTGGCGGCCCGTGCCGTCTACGGCTCTCCGTGCATCGTGATCGACCTGGGCACGACGACCAATATCGAGGTCATCGACGCGCACGGTACCTTTGTGGGCGGCGTTATCGCGCCAGGCCTGGCCCTCGGCGCCCGTTCGCTTTCGGCGGCAGCAGCGCGCCTACCCCAGGTTGAGCCCTCGGCGCCAACGCACGTCATCGGACGCAACACGCGTGAGGCCATGCGCTCGGGTGTGGTTTTGGGCGAGGTAGCCCGCATCGACGGAATGCTCGACATGGTGCTTGCCGAGATGCGCGCGACCAAGGCCGCGGGGGAGGGCGATGTGCCCATCGTCATTACCGGCGACGATGCCGAGGCACTTGCGGCGCTGGTCGGCCATAGCCTGACGGTAGACGACGCGCTGACGTTGCGGGGTCTCGCCGAGCTCTACCGCATCAACCAAAAGCCCCGCCGCGCGTAGGGCGAGGGGCTGGTGGGATAAGCGCCCCTACCTTTCACCTGCTACAATGGGCCAAACTATTGCGATTGCGGAGGTGTCTGCCATGTCGGACGATCTTCATCAAACCGCGTCGGGCAAGCGCCGCGACGTTATTAGCTGGGACGAGTTCTTTATGAGCGTGGCCATCGCCGCGCAGCGCCGCAGCAAGGACCCCAACACGCAGGTGGGAGCGTGCATCGCCAGCACCAACCACCGCATCCTTTCGGTGGGTTACAACGGCACGCCCTCGGCGCTCAACGACGACTTTTTCCCGTGGGGTACGAGCGATGACCCGCTGCAGGACAAGCACAACTACGTGGTCCATGCCGAGGCCAACGCCGTGCTCAACTACCGTGGCTCGCTCAAGGACCTCGAGGGTTCCACGGTTTACGTCACGCTGTTCCCGTGCCACGACTGCGCCAAGATCCTGGCGCAGGTGGGCGTGGGCGAGGTCGTCTACCTGGACAATAAGTATGCCGACACCGATGACGGCCGTATCAGCCGCCGCATTCTCGACTCCTGCGGCATCAGCTACCGCCAGGTCATCGTCGATGTCCAGATTGGTACCGGGGGACAGGCTCGGCAGTAGCGCGTGCCAACGCCAGCTGGCGGCAAAACAGCCAAAAGAGCCCCGTCCCAAATTGACTGCTCGTGAAAGTCGTGTCCGCACGCATGGCTGGCGCCTAAGCGGGTACATGGCTGTAGTAACATAGCCCCTGTCCGCGGGCGTGCCCGCGTTATTGTGAGAAAGGAGCCCCTGTGGCTGTTAACGAAGAGCTGCTTAAGAAGGTTCTTGAAGAGATTCGCCCCAACCTGCAGGCCGATGGCGGCGATATGGAGTATGTGGGCGTCGACGACGAGGGTGTTGTCAAGCTGGAGCTGCAGGGCGCCTGCGCCGGCTGCCCCATGAGCTCGCTAACCCTTTCCATGGGTATCGAGCGCATCCTGAAGGAGCATGTGCCCGGCGTTACCCGCGTTGAGCAGGTCAATGCTTCCGGCGAGGCCGAGGACCTGTACGACGAGTACGCGCCGTTCTAGGACGCGAAAGCTGCGGACGGTACGCTCCGCATAGACGTTACGTCCAAATATGCGGCTGCGAGCGTAAGGCCCGCGGCCGCATTTGTATGTAGGGAGCAGGGGATCGATATGCTCAACGACCTCTACCATATGCTTGATCCCGTCGCGATCTCGGCGGGCCCCATCACTATCTACTGGTACGGCCTGGCCTACGTGGTCGGCGCCCTGCTCACGGCGGTCGTTATGTACCGCACGCAGCGTCGTTGGGGCTTCGACATTACGATCGATGACCTGACGAGCGTCGTGGTCGGCGCGGTCTTTGGCCTCATCATCGGCGCGCGCCTGTTTTACGTCGTCTTTTACGGCGATGGCTACTATTGGACCCACCCGCTCGAGATCTTTGCCACCAACGAGGGCGGCATGAGCTTCCACGGTGGCCTGGTCGGCGGCATCTTGGGCGGCATCATCGTGTGCCGCATGTATAAGCTCGACGCCTGGACCGTCGCCGACCTTGCCGTGATTGGCGCCCCGCTGGCGCTGTGCCTGGGACGCTGCGCCAATTTCGTCAACGGCGAGCTGTGGGGTAAGCCGACCGATCTGCCCTGGGGTGTGGTCTTTGGCGGCACCGCGGGCGATATGCCGCGCCATCCCTCCCAGCTCTACGAGGCGTTTCTAGAGGGCATTGTGCTCTTTTGCATCCTGCAGGTGCTCAGTCGCAAAAAACCGCTGCTGCCCCAGGGTACGTTTATGGGCGTCTTTGTGATGGGCTACGGCATCGTTCGCTTTTTGATTGAGTTTGTGCGCGTGCCCGATGCGCAGCTGGGCTATCTGCTGGGAGGCGTTATCACCATGGGCCAGCTGCTGAGTTTGCCGCTCGTGATCGCCGGCCTGGCGCTCACCATCTTCGCCCGACACCGCAACCGTCCCCAGCGCATCTACCTGGACGCCTAACCACCAAAACCACCACAAAGGGGACAGGCACCTTTGTGGTGGTTTGCTGGGCAACGATGACAGAACCGTAACGTTTTCCCAGATAAAACCTGCCAAAATAAACCTGTCCCTTTTTGGCAGGTTTCTAGAAAGGCTCTTTGGACTGTGAAGGATTCCGACCTCTCCACAACGGCTGCGCGCGACGCTGCCCGCATCGTCTGGTTTAAGCGCTACCCAGCCAAGCAGACGCTCATCGCATTTCTGCTCGCGCTGTTGGCGACCACGGCGTTTTCCATCGATCCCGCCCCGGTCTCGAGCAACGCAGTCTTGGCGATTGACCCCAAAGCCTCGGGCATGCTGTACGTGTGCTACGAGGTGCTCCTCTCGTTTGCCGGCCATACCGACGCGGTCATGCTGCTTGCGCTTGCCTGCCTGCTCACGCTGCCGTTTCGCTACGTATTCTTTGGCCGCGGCGATGCTTGGCGTCCTTCGGTGATCCTTCCGTCGCTGTTCTTTGCCGTCTGCATGGTGTTTGGCCGCAGCTACGACCTCACCGATTCTGCCGAGATCGTACTCGGCGACAAGGCTCGCATCATCTGCGCCTGGATAGGCGGTGCGGGCTGGATGCTCTTGGCGGTCGTTGCCTTCTACCTGGCTTTTGAGTGTCTAGATTGGCTGAGCTCTCGGCGCATTCCGTTTTCCGAAGCGCACTTTGGCCGCGTATGGCGTGTGGCTCACGCCGTGCTCTCGGTCCATCCCTTTGCCGGGCCCTTCCTGGTGCTTATGGTCGCCTGGGCGCCCACGCTCATCGCTTCGCTGCCCGGCCTTTTTATGGGAGATACGGGTGCGCAGATTCGCCAGTGGTTCAACTACCCCAACGGCACGAGTGACTACCTGCGTCTGCTCAATCCCAATGTGTTGCTCAACGGACATCACCCCGTGGTGCACACGGCTATCATCGGTTCGTGCGTCCAGCTGGGGCTTTCACTGTTCAACAGTGCCAACGCAGGTCTTGCCATCTACACCTGCGCTCAGTTCGTCATCACGGCCGCCTGCATGGCCTATTCCATCTCGTCGCTGCGCAAGCTGGGCGTGAGCTTGCCGATCCGCGGCGTGATCTTGCTGTTCTTTGTGTTTATGCCCATGTTCTCCAACTACGCGGCCCTGCTTACCAAAGATGTGCTGTTTGCCGACGCGTTTTTGGTGCTGTTGGTGCAGACCGTGAAGCTCGTGGCCTGCGGCCTGCCCCGTCGCGAGGCCAATGCCGAGCGTGCGGGCGAACAGAGGCCCGTGCTCTTTGCGCGCCATGACTGGCTGCTGCTCGCTCTGGGTGCCATGGGTTCCACGTTTCTGCGCAACGGCGGCCTGGTGTTTCCCCTGGCGGCATGCGTAATCGCGGCGGCGTTTTGCGCATGGGACGCGCATGTGGCTCGTCGCGCAGCCAAGCAGGCTGGTGCTGCGCCTTCGGGCGCCATCCCGCGTTTCCGCTGGATGGGAGTTCTTGCGGTGCTTGCACTCTGCCTTGCCTCTAATATGTACTTCACCAAGGTCTTTATGCCGGCGCACGACATTACGCCTGGTTCCAAGCGCGAAATCCTCTCGATTCCGTTCCAGCAGACGGCTCGTTTTGTCCAAAAGCACGACGGCCTCAACTCGGGTGTCAACCCTACGGTTAAGGAGGACGGCACTATCGTGGAGGCTCCTTGCGACGGCTTGGTGACCGACGATGAGCGTGCCGTGATCGACCGTGTGCTCAAGTACGACAATCTGGGCCGCCGTTACAACCCCGACAAGTCCGACGCCGTCAAGAACTGCTTTAACGAGTACGCTTCGCAGGAGGACATCAAGGCCTATTTTGAGGTCTGGGCGCAGATGTTCAAAAAGGATCCCGAGTGCTACATCTCGGCGCTCATCAATAACTACTACGGCTACTTTTATCCGAGTGCCCGCGATGCGTGGGTCTACAGCACGGCGCGCAGTGCCGAGATTATGGCGAAGCCCGATAACCTCAAGTACTTTGACTTCCATCCGGTCGATAGCAAGGTTGTGCGCTGGTGCGACCACCTGATCAACCTGTATCGCGTGGCGGTGCAGCGCATTCCGTTTATCTCGCTCACCATGAGCTCGGCTACTTACGTGTGGATTATGATCGCCGTGGTGGTCTACCTGTTGCGCCGCCATTCGTGGCGCGGGCTGGCCATTTGGGTGCCGCTGCTGGGCGTGCTCGCCTTGTGTCTGATCGGTCCCTGCAACGGCTCGACCTACATGCGCTACCTGTATCCGGTCATCGCCTGCATGCCCTTTGCCATCGGCGCCACCATTACCCGCAGCGACCTTCTCTGGTCCTAATTTGGTGCAAAGGGGACAGGTTACTTTGCACCAAAGAGTGGCATCATCACGACGCCTTCATTTTGGGGTTTATCTCGCAGGCCAGTAGGTATATCATAACGACGTTTGTTTATATTGCCCGAGCATCTGCGCTGGGCTTTAGGTCGAAACCGATAGGAGACACGTATGTCCGGACACTCTAAGTGGGCCACAACCAAGCATCGTAAAGGCGCGCAGGACGCCAAGCGTTCCGCCCTCTTCTCCAAGCTCAGCCGCAACATCACCGTTGCTGCCCGTCTCGGCGGTGACCCGCTGCCCGAGAACAACGCCAGCCTCGCCGCTGCCGTTGCTAAGGCCAAGGCTCAGTCCATGCCCAAGGACAAGATCAAGTCCGCTATCGACAAGGCCTTTGGTTCGGGTGCCGATGCCGCCGTCTACGAGAACATCGTGTACGAGGGCTATGGTCCCGCCGGTGTCGCCGTCTATGTTGACTGCCTGACCGACAACCGCAACCGTACTGCCGCCGATGTCCGTTCCGCCTTCTCCCACGCTGGTGGCAACCTGGGCACCTCCGGCTCCGTCGCCTTCCAGTTTGAGCGCAAGGGCCAGATCGTCGTCGCCAAGGAGATCCTGGACGAGAACGCCAAGAAGGAGACCATGATCGCCAACGGTGCTGCCGGTGACGAGGATGAGTTCATGATGGCCATCGCCGAGGCCGGTGGCGAGGACTACGAGGACGCCGGCGAGGAGTGGATCGTCTGGACCGCTGCTAACGACGTCATGGCTGTCTCCAAGGCACTCGAGGAGCAGGGCGTCCAGGTCAAGGGTTCCGAGACCACCATGGTTCCGACCACCCCGACCGAGGTCTCCGGTACCGACGCCAAGAAGGTTCAGCGCCTCATCGACCGTCTCGAGGAGCTCGACGACGTCCAGGACGTCTACAGCACCATGGACATGACCGACGAGGTCATCGCTGCCCTCGAGGAGGAGTAGCGCCTGCACGGGTTAAGCCGTGCATATCTGGGCATAATGAAGCGAGCATGCAAGCCTCGTGGAATAGATGAGCCGGATCCGCGTGCGTATGGCACCGGACCCGGCTCTTTTATAATGATGCGAATTGTTTTGCATTCTGTGGATCGAGATTTGAAGGGAGCGCCGCATGCGCGTGCTCAAACGAGCCCTAGCGATCGTATATCTTGCCGCCGCCGTCGTGGCGCTGGGCACGTTGGTCTGCCAGTTTTGGGGGCCATATACCTACCGCTTTATGCTGCTGATGCGTGACCCCATGCCGCGCATTGTCGTTACAGTGTGCGGCGGTGTCGTGGCGCTTGGCGTGCTGGCGGTCTTCTTCCGCCTGATGTTTGCTCGCCGCGAGCCGTCCTGCGTGCATCCGGCGGGGGAGCGCAATATCGAGGTCACCCTTGCGGCTCTCTCCTCGTGCGCCCGTGCTGCGGCTGAGCGCGACGACCGCGTGATGGTCGAGTATATCGAGGCGCGCGTCCAGGGCTCCGACGAGTCGCACGTCCGTTTTAAGGTCGACGCCATCGCACTCGTCGATCACGATGTGGCTTCCCTTGCAACTGCGATGCAGCAGCGTATCGAGCGGGCCTGCGACACCATGCTCGGTACGCCGGGCACGACTGCGCGCGTTCGCTTTTTGCCGTCCAAGACTACCGTCCAGACCGTGGAGGTTTCCGGTGAGTGATACCAACCAAGACAAGACCGCCCGCACGCCGCGCCTGACGATCGATCAGAACGCTATGCCGGCAGGCGAGTCCGCCGACACCAAGCCCGAGGCCGGCGAGCAGCACGACAGCGCCGCCAACGACTTTGACGAGGCCATGGGTCTCATCAAAGGTACGGGCGCTGCTATCTGGAGCTACGCCGTGCGCCACCCCAACACTACGCTCGGCGCCGTGGCAGGCTTTATCCTCGCCGTGCTGGTACTTACGTTGGGCCTGTGGGACACGCTCGTCATCGCATTCTTTGTGCTGATCGGCGCCGTGATCGGCCAGATTCGCGACGGCGAGAACGGTATCGTTAACTTCTTCGGCCGTCTGTTTAGCGGCCGCTAATATGTATTCGACTGTCGCATCCGTGGCAGGCATAAGGAGGAACCATGGCTTTTAACACGAAGGTCGATGTGGCCGATACCGAGCTCGAGACGAACGAGGCCGTCGCCGCCGAGGCGGAGGACGTAACGCTCGAGGACGAGGCGCTCGTCGAGGCAGAGTCCGAAGACGAGGCGGACGAGGATGACGAGGAGGCGGACGAGTCCGAGGACTCGCTGACCTATTCCAACGGCGTGATTGAGAAGATCGTCGCCATGGCCACCCGCGAGGTGCCGCACGTTCTGGGCATGAAGGGCAACCTCATGCACTTTGTGCAGGAGCAGTTTGGTGCCGAGAACCTGACCAAGGGCGTGACGGTCGAGGTCACCGACGACAACCGCGTGGTCGTCAACATCTCGGTCATCATCGAGTACGGCGCCTATGCGCCTGCGATCTTTGACGACGTTAAGGCGCGTGTCACCGAGCGTCTGGCCGCGATGACCGGCCTTGAGGTGGCGGGCGTCAACCTGCGCATCGAGGATGTCATCACCCCCGAGGAGTACGAGCACCGCACCAGCCAGCACGAGTAACCTTCCAAAAGGGACAGGTTTGTTTTGGCAGGTTTTATCTGCGTAAACGTCAAACGGCCGGTCGCGCATGTAAAAGCGCGGCCGGCCGTTTTCTATATGCCCTCGATGCGGTCATACCGTTCGTCTAACTAAGGGTTGCAATCTTCGCGTTCCGCGTTACCCTAATGGGCGCATTGTTTCCAAATTGTTAACGAGGGGTTGCCGTAATGGCCGACGAACACGAGACCGAAAGCAAGGCATGGGCGATTGAGGCCGCTGCGGCAGAGGCGGCGTCGCGTGCTGCCGAGGAAGTGCATCGTCCTCCCGTAGTGCCGATGGAGCGCGTGGTCGATCGCGATGTTATTGAGCAAGGCGAGCGCGCCGGCCGCAAGCGCAGCCAGGAGCCAGGCTTTCCGCGCTTTTTTGCCGAGCTCAATCTGGGCCTGATCCTCACGGCGTTCGCCATCGTGGCCTTTAAAACCCCCAATCACTTTGCCTTCGGCGGCACCTCGGGCGTGTCGGTCATTCTTTCCACGCTGTTCCCGACTCTGCCCGTCGGCGTCTTTATGTGGATTATCAACGCGGTCCTGGTCGTTCTGGGCTTTATCTTTTTGGAGCGCAAGGCAATCCTTTGGAGCGTCTTTGCCTCGTTTGCGCTTTCGGCCTACGTCTCGCTGTTTGAGCTCTTCATTCCGACCGATGTCTCTCTGACGGGTGATATGTGGCTCGACCTGTGTTTTGCCGTCATCTTGCCGGCGCTCGGCAGCGCTATTGTCTTTGACATCGGCGCCTCGACGGGTGGCACGGACATTCTTGCCATGATCCTCAAACGCCGCACCACGCTCGAGATTGGCCGCGCGCTGCTGCTGGTCGATATCGGCATCGTGACCATCGCGGCTTTCCTGTATGGCCCGCGCGTCGGCCTGTACTGCGTGCTTGGTCTGTTTGCCAAGACGCTCGTGGTCGATAAGGCTATCGAGAGCATTCACCTTCGTAAGGTCTGTACGATTATTTGCGCCGAACCGCGCAAAGTCGAGGAGTTTATCGTCAAGCATCTCAACCGCACAGCAACGATCAGCCGTGGCTACGGCGCCTTCTCGGGCAAGTGCGTCACGGTGATCATGAGCGTGCTGAGCCGTCGCGAGGCAGTGCAACTGCGCCGCTATACCCGCGAGATTGACCCTGGCGCCTTCATCACAATCGTCGATAGCTCCGAGATCGTGGGCAAAGGCTTCCGCGGCACGAACTAGCGCGGACGCACCCTTCGAATCATTGAATAAGGCCGCCTACGTTGCAAATCGGCCATCTTGGAGTATTTGTCCCCACATTGGGCGATAATGTTGCCAAAGACATCGTTTGCGATCCAGGTGATTCGCTCTAGATACGAAGGGATGATTTCGATGTTCTGTTCGCAGTGTGGCGCCCCCATGGGCGATAACGACAAGTTCTGCGGCGCGTGTGGTGCCCCCAATGCCGGTGCCGCAGCCTCTGCCCCTCAGGGTCAGCCCCAGCAGTTTGTTCCGCAACCGCCCGTGGCGAATGCGTCCAAGGGCTGTGTGGCTCAGGCGTTTGAGGATATGACCAAGACTCCGGGCGTGCTGCAGCGCGTGTGCCAGATTGCCTTTTTACCGGCGCTGATTTGTGTTGTGTCGGTACTCGTGCTGTTTATTCCCGTTATTGGCGGCATTGCAGCTGCCATCGGCTTTTTGGCAGCTTGCATTGCGAGCGTGTGTGGTTCCGGCTTTGGTATTGAGTGGGGTCGAGATCTGTCGCTCAAGGTTGATGACGGTATGGATCGTCCGCTCATGCGTTCCACGTCGTTTGGCCTCGGAGTCTTTTCGAGCGTTATCTCGGTCGTGCTCGAGGTTATTGCTGCCATTCCCGTTATCGGTGTAGTGCTTTCGCTGGTGGAGAGCGTGGTAATTGGCGCCGCGGGCTCGTATTCGTATTACGGCTCTTATGCACTCGAGGCAGCGCTGTTCGGCTCGCTTGGCCTGCTTGTCCTGGCTATGATTGCCACGGCGGTCTTGGGGGTCTTCTTTAAGATGTTCGCCGACATTGCCGTGATGCACTTTGCGGTGACCGGTCGTGTCGAGAGCGCGTTTTCGCTCGATAAGGTCTGGGCGGCCTTTAAGCACAACAAGACCAAGCTGTTCTGCGCTTCGTTCCTTCCCGAGTTTTTGACGGGCCTGGTCGCCAACGTTGTCACCTGGATCCTGACGTTCGTCTTTGGCACCATTGCCTCTGTCGGTATGTATAGCTACTACTACCGTCCTACGGCTATTGAGGCGCTTGTTACCGGCGGTGGCATCACGCTCGTATTGTTCTTGGTGCTGACGGCGTTTGTCACGGTATTCCTCACGGTCTTTGGCAAGATGCTCAAGCACCGTGCCGTTGGCTATTGGGTTGCGCGCTACGCAAGCGAGTGGGCCGACGAGGACAAGGACGACGTCCTGACTTTTGTGCTGCCGTTTGAGAAGAAGTCTGCTCCGGCTGGTTTTAGCGCCGACGCAGCGCCCGTATCCGATTCCGCTGCGGCGCCGGCGCCTGCGCCCGAGCCCGAGCCTGAGCCTGAGCCTGAGCCTGAGCCCGCGCCCGTGCCTGAGCCTGAGCCCGCGCCCGTGCCTGAGCCTGAGCCCGCGCCCGTGCCTGAGCCCGCGCCCGTGCCTGAGCCCGAGCCCGCGCCCATGCCGGAACCGGAGACCGAGCCTGCACCTGAGCCCGAGCCTGCGCCAAGCTCCGACGAGGACCCGCAGGACGAGTAACCCTGCCACCTGCCATTTGGGGACGGGGTAGAAACGGTAGAAATAGCGCTTGACAAATAAGCGGGGGCGGACGTGCCGAAGCGTC
The DNA here is from genome assembly GCF_003464565.1 of Collinsella sp. AF14-35. Classification (NCBI taxonomy): domain Bacteria; kingdom Bacillati; phylum Actinomycetota; class Coriobacteriia; order Coriobacteriales; family Coriobacteriaceae; genus Collinsella; species Collinsella sp. AF14-35. The sequence goes on along the minus strand of NZ_QRZD01000018.1, from coordinate 16,301 downwards.
CGCCCCCGCTTTGATATCGCGATGCGGCTATGACTGCGAGATGGTCGTGGATCGACTACTCGTCGTGCTTCTCCTCGCGGCGAGCGGCGGCACGTGCATCGTGGATGCCCTTGATTGCGGCGTGTCGGGCAGTGCGGGCATCGTGCATGGCGTCGCGGGCCTCGGCGGCCGTGGCCTTGGCAGAGCGCAGTTTGGCTGCCAGGTCGGGATTGGTCTCGGCGACCGCAGTGATCGCGGGGCCGTCGAGCTCCTCTTGCGTGGGCTCGGCCAAAAAGTCGATGGCATACTGGGCGGCCACCATGGAGCCCTTTGCCAGCACAGTCTCGTCGATCTTGTAGAAGCAGGAATGTTGGGCGTACGTGGCGCCAATCTTGGGGTTGCGCGTACCTACAAAGGCGAGCACGCCCGGCACGCGGCGCAGATACTCCGAAAAATCCTCGCCCGAAAGCGTGCCGCGGTAATGGCCTTGGCCGGTGGGGCCCAGGCATTTGATTACTGCCTGGCGGCAGCGCTCGCTCGAGGCGGCATCGTTTTCGACCTTGTAATTGGCGATGGTGTAGTCGGTGAGCTCTGCCTCGGCGCCCAAGGCGGCCGCGGTATGCTCCACGATGCGGCGCATGAGCTCCGGCATTTCCTCGTGGGTCGAATCTCCGTAGGTGCGCACCGTGCCGGCGAGGTAGGCCGTGCCGGCGATAACGTTGCGCGCGGTGCCGCCGTGCAGCTCGCCGACGGTAATGACGGCCGGCTCGTAGGGACTGATCTCGCGCGAAACGATGGTCTGCAGAGCGTTGACGATCTCGGCGGCAACCATAACGGCGTCGTGACCGCGCTGGGGCATGGCGCCGTGGCACGAGGTGCCGCGGACGTCGATGCGGAACCAGTCGGTATTGGCCATGCGCGGTCCGGGCTCGCAGCTCACGGTGCCGGCGTCGACCTCACTCCAGATGTGCGCGGCGTAGGCGCCATCGACGCCGTCGAGCACGCCCGTGCCGATCATGAGCTTGGCGCCCTGGCCGTTTTCCTCGCTGGGCTGGAAGACGATGCGGACTTCGCCGTGGATGTCGTCGGTCATATGGCGCAGGATTTGCAGCGTGCCGAGCATCATGGCGATGTGGCAGTCGTGGCCGCAGGCGTGCATGCAGCCCTCGTTGACGCTGGCGAAATCCTCGCCGGTCTGCTCGGTGACGGGCAGGGCGTCGATGTCGGCGCGCAGCAGGATGCGGCGGCGTGGCGTGCCGTCCTCGCGATAGGCGTCGGGCGCGGTGCCGCGAAGGGTCGCCACCAGGCCCGTCTTGAGGGGACGCTCGTAGGGGATATTCATGGCGTCGAGCTGGTTGGCGATGTCGGAGGCCGTGCGCTCCTCGGCAAGGCTCAGCTCCGGGTGCTTATGGAAGTGTCGGCGCTGCTTGATGATGTAGGGCTCAAACTCGGCGGCGATATCTTGGATGGCTGCGGTGACGTCGTCAGCCGCTCGCACCTCGGTCGCCGCCATAATCTGCTGTGCCTTGGTCTTCGTCATGGTCGATTTGCTCCTTGCTGGTTTTTGCAAAATCGTACAGGCTCATTCCAGTATGCCACCTGCCACTTGGCCTGGCAAAGCTGCCGTTTGCCGCTTGGCATTTTGTAACCGAGACGGGGGAGTACACTCGGGGATGTTGAATTTCCTGCCAGAGATGGGGATGCCCATGCAACATATCGATCGGATTATCCGCTCCAAGAACGTCTTTACCGCGCAAGACGGCATCGATACCGCCCGCGAGCTGGCGATTGCCATCGCAGGCGACCGTATCGTCGCAGTCGGTGCGCCCGATGACGTGATTGCCGCCGCTCCTGCCGCCACGTTGGTTATCGACTACGGCGAGCAGTTTGTCTGCCCCGGTTTCCACGATGCGCACCTGCATTTCTTCCATACTTCGGTTGGCTCCTCGCCGTACATGCTCATGGATATGGGCACGTCCGAGGCAGCATTGGTGCAGCATGCGCTCGAGTTTTCCAAAGGCTTGCCAGATGACGCCTGGGTCGTGACCCAGGGTTGGCGCGATTACCGCTGGGATCCGCCCGAGCACCCTACCAAGGCCTCCCTCGATGCGGCATTTCCCGATCGTCCCTGCGTTATGTACTCGGGCGACGGGCACACGCTGTGGCTCAACAGCCGCGCACTCGAGGCGCTCGGCGTTACGCGCGACAGCGAGCCTCCGGCGGGTGGCAGTTACGACAAAGATGCAAATGGCGAGCTTACGGGTATCGCCCACGAGGCGGCTGCTATGCAGCTGCTGCCGCGCTGCCTGGAGTGGCTGGGCGAGGACCGCATCGCGAGCGCTTACGCCGACCAGATGAAGCGTATGGCCGAGCAAGGCATCACCTCAATCTGCGATATGTCGCTCATGCCCATGCCGGGCTGCGACTTTATTCGCGACGATGTTTACGACAAGCTGCAGGCCTCCGGCAAACTGGGCATCCGCGCCCATCTGTTTCCCACGCTGCTGGATGACCAGTCGCGCTTGGAAGAACTCCAGACCCGCTACGCGAACAACGCGCTGCTCTCGGCGCCAGGCTTTAAACAGTTCTTCGACGGCGTGTCGAGCGAGCATACCGCATACCTCACTGAGCCCTATACCAACCCGCGCTTCCCGGGCGACCAGGGCCGCCTGACGGTCCCTGTCGAGCGTATGCGCAAGTTGGTTTTGGCGGCAGCCGAGCGTGACCATACCGTGCGCATCCACGTTATCGGCGACGGTGCCATCCATGCCGCACTCGATATCTTTGAGGAGGCGGCAGAGCTCTACGGCTTGCCCCAGCACGGCCACAATACGCTTGAGCACCTGGAGAATCTGCTGCCTCAGGACATCGATCGTCTGCGCAAGCTCAACGTCATTGCCTCGAGCCAGCCTTGCCACATCACGCTCGACCCGGGTGGCCCGGAGCGCGACCTGGGCCTGGAACGCAGCCGCATCATGTGGCCGTTCGCAACTTATCAGCAGCGCGGTATCCGTCAAGCTTTCGGTACCGACAGCCCCATCACGGCCGTTACCAGCATGAACGTGCTCTACACGGCTATCACACGCCAAGATCCCCGCAGCCACTGGCCCGAGGGCGGCTGGCTGCCGAGCGAGCGCATCGACGCGGCAACGGCCCTGCGCAGCTACACGCTTGGCAGCGCGTACGCAGCGGGCGACGAGCAAAACCTCGGCAGCCTAGAGCCCGGCAAATACGCCGACCTGGTAGTCCTGGACCAAAACCCGCTCACCATCGACCCCCAAGAGCTGCAAGCCACCAAAGTCCAAGCCACCTACCTAGCCGGCAACCTGGTCTACGAGCGCTAATATTCATGTCGTACCGTTAAACGCGGCTCGTGCAGCCTATTTTGGGATGGCGCTCGAGCCGCGTTTGTTTGCAAATGGGGGGTTCGTTAGGAGCGTCCCCGCCCTGCTTGATTTGGGCGCGGGGCGGAGGCGCCGCCGCCCCGCGCCCAATTTGGACAGCAGCAATGCTATCTCTAGGTGTTTTGCATACTTTCCATTACGAATTGCATAAAAAGGCTGGGATGTTCTTCCGGATCCTGATGTACCCCCGTCCGCGCCGTGCAAAAAACGGAGTATTCAGCACCGCGAGCTCTGCCTGTGCCGCTGCGGCTGAGTAACGTTGCAGAGATTGACGTCATTTTGTGCTCCGGTGCGGCGTGAGGCATGCCTTTCTGTCCTGACGGGGTTTGCCTGCCGACCAAAATCGCCGGCCGAAGGCGTCCTTGGGACCAATATGGTGTGTCCGGCACGTATGCAGCCGTCCTAGTCTGCTGAATACTCCCAAAAATGCACGGTGCTCCCCAGGGGACCCGTGCGCGCAGCGAAAACCATGCACATGTCGCTATCCGCATCGCCATTTTGCTGCACTGACTTTTCTGAATGCCGGGCCCGAATTAGTTAACCTGCCTCCCGTGTGGCTCCGGAGGGGCGGGGCATAAGGTTTATCGCGAGTTCCGCACGAGCCGAAGGCCACTTAATGTGGCCTTCGTGCGAGCAGGACTGCCCGAGCAGGAAACCTTATGCCCCGCCCCTCCGGAGCCACACGGGAGGCATCGCTAAGTTATCCCCCGGCATTCAGAAAATCTAAGTGTCAAAAAATAAGATTTTTTGACTCCGTGTTGTATAACCCGCCATTCGTGGGTACCATTCAACGCGTACGCAAACAAAAAGGGTTAACCCGCGCGGCATGACCGCGCGGCCCACAAAGGAGGAAACAAGCATGTCGTCTTTGAAGCCGCTTGCAGATCGCGTCCTGGTCAAGCCCGACGAGGCCGAGCAGAAGACCGCTTCTGGTCTGTATATCGCCAGCAACGCTCAGGAGAAGCCGCAGCGCGGCACCATCGTTGCCGTTGGCGCCGGTAAGGTCAACGACAAGGGTGAGCGCATCCCTATGGACGTTCAGGTCGGCGACGTTGTCATCTACGGTAAGTTCGGCGGCAACGAGGTCAAGGTCGACGGCGAGAAGTATCTGCTGATGCGCGCCGACGACATCTACGCCGTCGTCGAGGCCTAGTCTCGTCAGAATCTCTGATTCGTCTTTGAACGCGCCCGCCGCATAGGACTCGGAAGCGGCGACGCGAGTCACATTTCTTTTGGAGGATTACCTACCATGGCAAAGAACATTACGTTCAACACCGATGCCCGCGCCAAGCTCGCCAAGGGCGTCAACACTCTGGCCGACGCCGTTACCGTCACCATGGGCCCCAAGGGTCGTTACGTCGCTCTGCAGCGCACGTTCGGTGCCCCGACCATCACCAACGACGGCGTTTCCGTCGCTAAGGAGATTGAGCTCGAGGACAACATCGAGAACATGGGCGCTCAGCTGGTGAAGGAGGTCGCCACCAAGACCAACGACACCGTGGGTGACGGCACCACCACCGCAACCCTGCTCGCTCAGGCTATCGTCAACGACGGTCTGCGCAACGTCGCCGCCGGCGCCAACCCGCTGGCCATCCGTCGCGGCATCGACAAGGCTGTAAACGCCGCCGTCGCCGAGATGAAGAAGCAGGCCAAGCCGGTCGAGACCAAGGAGCAGATCGCTTCTGTCGGCACCATCTCCGCTGGTGACCCCGAGGTTGGCGAGAAGATCGCCGAGGCCATGGAGGTCGTGGGCAAGGACGGCGTCATCACCGTCGAGGATTCCCAGACGTTCGACATCACCATCGACACCGTCGAGGGCATGCAGTTCGACAAGGGCTACGTCTCCGCTTACTTCGTCACGGACAACGACCGCATGGAGGCCGTGATGAAGGATCCGTACATCCTCATCACCGACCAGAAGATCTCCAGCGTCCAGGACATCATGCCTGTTCTCGAGGCTGTCCAGCGCGCCGGCCGTGGCCTGCTCATCATCGCTGAGGACATCGACGGCGAGGCTCTGCCCACCCTCGTCCTCAACAAGATCCGTGGCGCTCTCAACGTCTGCGCCGTCAAGGCCCCGGGCTACGGCGATCGCCGCAAGCGCATCCTCGAGGACATCGCCGTCCTCACCGGTGGTCAGGCCGCTCTGGACGAGCTGGGCGTGAAGGTCGCTGACATCACCGCCGATATGCTCGGTACCGCTAAGTCCGTCACCATCTCCAAGGACAACACCGTCGTCGTCGGCGGCGCTGGCTCCAAGGAGGCCATCGACGCCCGCATCGCTCAGATTAAGGGCGAGATGGAGAACACCACCTCTGACTTCGATCGTGAGAAGCTCCAGGAGCGCCTGGCCAAGCTCTCCGGTGGCGTTGCCGTCATCAAGGTCGGCGCTGCTACCGAGTCCGAGCTCAAGGAGATCAAGCACCGCGTTGAGGATGCCCTGCAGGCTACCCGCGCTGCTGTCGAGGAGGGCATCGTCGCCGGCGGTGGCGTCGCCTTCATGGACGCTGCTCCTGCGCTCGATGCTGTCGAGATCGACGACCCCGAGGAGAAGATCGGCGTCGACATCGTCAAGAAGGCTCTGACCGCTCCGGTCGCCACCATCGCCAAGAACGCTGGTTTTGAGGGCGCTGTTGTGGTCGACAAGGTTGCCGAGCTGCCCGCCGGCCAGGGTCTCAACTCTGCCAACGGCGAGTGGGGCGACATGATCGAGATGGGCGTCCTCGACCCCGTCAAGGTCAGCCGCGTCACCCTGCAGAACGCTGCTTCTGTCGCAAGCCTGATTCTCATCACCGAGGCTACCGTCTCCGATGTGCCCAAAAACACTCAGCTTGAGGATGCTATCGCTGCTGCCACCGCTGGTCAGCAGGGCGGCGGTATGTACTAAGGCCGACAAGGTCTAGAACTCCCACCGGGAATCCGGGGGCGTGACGGGGGTTTCTCTCCGGAACGTCCTCGGACATGCAAAGAGGCTCCGCATCGCGCTTCGCGCTGCGGAGCCTCTTTGCGTCCTGCGGAATGTTCCGGAGAGAAACCCCCGTCACGCCCCCGGATCCCCTGCGTTTACGGCCTTGAGGTCGGCGTGGGTGGAGGACGTGGTTGATAGGGGTACGTGTCCCGGTCGCTGTTTCGCGCTTTGCGCGAAAGGCGCGCTACTTTGGGATGGGTGGGGAACGTGGTTGTTGCGGTAACTGATCCCCGTCATAAATTATCCTCGGCATACTTGCACCTGTCTTCCCTCGTGCTACACTTTTCCTTGCTGTTTCAGGGCGGGGTGGAATTCCCCACTGGCGGTAAGTCGGGCGGTGTCAAAGGGACGCCGTGGCGCAGGCGAGGTGTCTGCGACCGAGCCGATGAGTCCGCGACCCGTGTGTGCGTTGGTTCGCATGCCGGCTGAACTGGTGAGATCCCAGTACCAACGGTTAGAGTCCGGATGAAAGAGGCAGGTGATCTTATGTCTGAACAGTCGCAGCATATCCATTTTGAGAACACGAATAGGTGGAGCACCAAACAGCTCGTTACCATGGCGCTCATGTGTGCCCTGGGCGCGCTCTTTATGTATGTGCAGCTGCCCATTCTTCCCTCGGCGCCGTTTTTGACGTATGACCCGTCGCTGGTGCCGGCGATGGTGTGCGGATTTGCGTATGGCCCTGGTGCCGGCACTGCCGTTGCCGCCATGGCGATCGTTATCCATGCGCTCACTACGGGTGACTGGGTCGGCGCGCTTATGAACCTGGTTGCCACGCTGGGCTATATTCTGCCTGCGGCTATCGTCTACCAAAAGATGCATACCTATAAGGGTGCCGTGATTGGCCTGGTGCTGGGCGTTATTGCCGCTACGGCGCTGTCCATGGTTGCGAATCTGACCATCGGCGTTTGGTTCTGGTATGGCTCGGTCGATGTGATCGCCCCGCTCATGATTCCTGCCGTGCTGCCGTTCAACCTCATCAAGACCGTGCTCAACTCGGTGCTGACACTTGCGGTGTACAAGGCGGTCTCTAATCTCATCACGCCCAAGAAGGACCAGGTCAAAGGCCGCGCATGATTGAGTGTCGGGGCGTTTCCTTTAGCTATGACGGTGCCACACCGGCACTCGACGGCATCGATCTGAACATCGAGGATGGCGAGTTTTTCTGCATCCTCGGCGGCAACGGGTCGGGCAAGTCGACGTTCGCCAAGCATTTGAACGCGCTGCTGCAGCCCGATACGGGAACGGTGCGCGTCAACGGCATGGTCGCGTCCGATCCCGAGCTGGTCTACGACATTCGCTCGACCGCGGGCATGGTATTCCAGAACCCGGATGATCAGCTGGTGGCGACGCTTGTCGAGGACGATGTTGCCTTTGGTCCCGAAAACCTTGGGGTGGAATCGGCCCAGATCGCGCAGCGCGTACGCAAGGCACTGAAGGGCGTGGGTTTGGTGGGCTTCGAGCGCCACGAGACCCATGCACTTTCGGGCGGACAAAAGCAGCGCGTGGCGCTTGCCGGCGTGCTCGCCATGGAACCGCGCGTGCTCATTTTGGACGAGGCGTCCTCGATGCTCGATCCGCGCGGGCGCAAGGGCCTTATGAAGGCCTGTCACGCGCTGCACGAACGCGGCATGACCATCGTGATGATTACGCACTTTATGGAAGAGGCAGCCGAGGCCGATCGCGTCGCGGTGTTTCAGGCGGGGCGCGTTGCCATGCTCGGTACGCCCGAGGAGATTCTGACGCGGGCGGACGAACTTGCGCAGCTCAACCTGGATATGCCGGCATCGTGCTGTCTTGGCAGGGCGCTTCGCGCGAAGGGCGTGCCCATTTGCGCACAGGTGCGCGAGGCGGATATGGTCGCCGATATAGCGCAGGCTTATGCCGAGCGGAGTAGGGCAGGCATCGCCGGGCGGCCTTTCGCATCCGATCCTCGTATTTCCGACAACGTTTCCTCTGCGCTCGATGGCGCAGACGCGCTGGAGCCCGTCATCGAGATTTCGCACCTTTCGTATAGCTATTCGCTGAGCGCCCGTGAGCGTCGCCGTTGGCACAAGCGCTCAGTCGCCGAGGGCGCATCGAACAAACAGGCCCTCTGGGGCAACGACCCTAGCAGCCCCTGGGCGTTGCGCAATGTGTCGCTAACGGTGCGTCGCGGCGAGTTCCTGGGCCTTGCGGGCCATACCGGTTCGGGTAAGTCGACGCTGGTTCAGCATCTTAACGGCCTGATTCGTCCCCAGGAGGGTTCCGTTTACGCGTTGGGGCTCGACCTGGCAAACAAGAAAGATGCCGCCGCGGTTAAGGCAAAGGTCGGCGTGGTGTTTCAGTATCCAGAGCGTCAGCTGTTTGCCGAGACCGTGGCACAGGACGTGGCGTTTGGTCCGCATAACCTTGGCTTGTCGCAGGCCGAGGTTGTCCGCCGCATTGAGTCATCGCTCGCGCGCGTGGGCCTCGACTTGGCCACGGTGGGCGACAAGAGCCCCTTTGAGCTTTCGGGTGGCCAACAGCGGCGCGTGGCGTTTGCCGGCGTGCTTGCCATGGAGCCCGAGGTCCTGGTACTCGATGAGCCCATGGCGGGGCTCGATCCGGCGGCGCGCAGTGATTTCCTGGAGCTTATCGATCGACTTCACCATGGGGGCCTGACCGTCGTCATGGTCTCACACAGTATGGATGACCTTGCCAATTGCTGCGACCGTATTGTCGTGATGAATGAGGGCGCGGTGTTTGCCGAGGGCACGCCCGCTCAGGTTTTTGCGCGTGCGGATGAGCTTAAATCAATCGGCTTGGGTGTTCCCGCTGCCCAGCGCATGGCGCTGGCGCTTGCGGAAGCGGGCGTGCCGCTGCGTTGCGGCGGGCTCTATACGGTTGAGTCGTTGGCCGACGAGTTGGCAGATTTGCTGATCGGTCGCTCAGACGGTTCTTCTAACGTCACGGACATTGCTAAATCCAAGACGGTCGCGCGAGAGGAGGGTTGCTAATGGAGGCGTTTTCGTTTGGCAGCTACTATCCCGGCGATAGTGCAATCCACCGCCTGGACCCGCGAACTAAGTTGCTCTTGGGCTTTGTGTTTCTGATCACGACGCTCACGGTCGGCAGCTTCCGCGGGCTGGCCCCGGTCGCAATCTTCGTTGTCCTGATCTATACCGTGTCCCGGGTGCCGGCTCGTCGCGTCCTGTCATCGATGGCGCCACTGCTGGCGATCGTCGCGGTGGTCGCGGTGCTCAACCTGTTTTCCGACCAAAGCGGGCGCATTCTGTGGCAGCTCGGCCTTTTGCAGATAAGCGAGGGCTCGCTGCATTCCGCCGCCTTTATGGCGTGCCGCCTGACCTTGATGATGGCCGGCATGAGCGCCATTACGCTCACCACACCGACGCTCGACCTCACCGCGGGCTTTGAGCGCCTGCTCGCGCCGTTTGCGCGTGTGGGACTTCCTGCGCACGAGCTCGGCATGATTATGGGTATCGCGCTGCGCTTTATGCCGCAGTTTGCCACCGAGATGAAGCAGACGGCCGATGCGCAGGCGAGCCGCGGCGCGCGCGTGACGGGAGGCCCGCTCGGCGGCGTTCGTATACTTGGCAGTGTGGCGATTCCGCTGTTCACGGGTGTGTTCCGTCATGCCGAGACGTTGTCTGCCGCCATGGATGCCCGTTGCTATCATGGCGAGCAGGGCCGCACGCGTCTGCATGCGCTTGCATTTGGCCGTGGCGATGCGTTGGCGGCGGTGGTGACGGCGTTGCTGCTCATCTGCGTCATCGTCATCAATCTTCAACTTGTTTAGGCGCGATTCGAGCGCAGGAAAGGGGTCCCTATGACCGACAACGACCGCACGGCGCAGCTCGAGCGCGCCTGTTCGTATCTTAGGCGTATTCCGGCGTGGTATCTCGCCACAATCGACGTGACGGACGGACATCAGCCGCGCGTGAGGCCGTTCTCGTTTGCCATGGTCGATGATGGCAAGCTGTGGTTTTGCACCTCGCGCGATAAGGACGTGTGGGCCGAGCTCAGCGCGAACCCCAAGTTTGAGGTTTCGGGTTGGAAACCGGGGGAGTGTTGGATTGTGCTGACCGGCGAGGCCGCGCTCGAGGACGACGCGGTTGCGAGCGACAAGGTGCGTCAAGCGGGTTTTAAGCACATGGTGGGCATCGGCGAAGAACACGAGAGTGCCAACGACGGCCGCCTTGCGTTTTTCTCGGTCCGCAACATCGCCGCCCGCTTCTGCGATATCGACGGCAGCGAGGAGCGCCTGGAGCTTTAACCCTAGGGCAGCTAAAGCAGCCCCGACCCAAAAAGACTAGTGCCAGGAGGACACATGGACGGATTGAATACAGTGTTGGAGTATCTGACGTCGGTGCCGGCATGGTATTTGGCGACGAGCGTTGACGGACAGCCGCATGTGCGTCCGTTTTCGTTTGCGCAGATCCAGGACGGCAAGCTGTGGTTTGTAACGGCGCGCACCAAAGACGTGTGGCAAGAGCTGCTGCAAAATCAACGCTTCGAGGCCACGAGTTGGTGGCCGGGCCATGGCTGGCTCATCTTGCGTGGGCATGCGGGTCTGGATGACCAGGCCGCTCCCGATATGCGCGAGGCAGGCTGGAAGCACCTGGAGCGCCTAGGCGAGCACTACGAGGGCGCAGACGATCCCACGCTCGTCTTCTTTAGCGTGGAGGAACCCGAGGCCTTTATCTGCAACCATGACGAATGGGTGCCGGTCGAGTTCTAAACGAGTCTCTCAGCAAGCTTCGGCAATTCAAATTCTCGCATGTAGCGGGCCCCACATTGCAACGTCACCGTAAGGTGCACTCGGCAATATGGGGTCCGTGTTTATTTGTCAATTCCTTTGAGTGAATGTGTCGTGACTGTTTCAATGCATGAATATGCAAAAGATTTGCGTATAAATGCATCTTCTGGTGCTAAAGTTTCAACCTACTTCATAACGACGGCTGCAGGATGCGTATTGGTGCATAACTGCAGACAAGGAGTCTGATATGTCTGTAAAGGTTGGAATCGTCGGCGCGGCTGGATATGCCGGAGCCGAGCTCATTCGCCTCGTGCTCGGTCATCCCGAGTTTGAACTTGTTGCCATTACGTCCAACGCCGATGCCGGCCAGCCGCTGTCTGCGGTGTATCCGAGCTTTGCTGGCGTGAGCGATCTGGTCTTCACGACGCATGATGCCCCCGAGCTCAAGAACTGCGACGCTGTCTTTTTGGCCGTGCCGCACACGGCTGCCATGGCACAGGTGCCCGCCCTGCTTGCCGCGGGAGTCTCCTGCATTGACCTCTCGGCCGACTATCGCCTGAGCGATCCGGCCACCTTTGAGGCTTGGTATGCCGCCGAGCACACGAGCCCCGAGCTGCTTAAGACCCGTGCCTTTGGTCTGCCCGAGCTGTTCTGCCAGGACTTGGAGACCGCCGCATCCGACCATGCCGACGGCAAACCCGTGCTGGTCGCCTGCGCCGGTTGCTATCCCACCGCAACGAGCCTTGCCGCCGCGCCCGCCGTGCGCGCCGGCTGGGTTGCCCAGAGTGACCCCGTGATCGTTGACGCTATCAGCGGTGTGACGGGTGCCGGCAAGTCCTGCAACGCTCGTACGCATTTTTGCAGCGCGGACGAAAACCTGGAGGCCTATGGCGTTGGCAAGCATCGTCACACGCCCGAAATCGAGCAGATCTTGGGCCTAACCGATCGTGTCGTCTTTACCCCGCACCTGGCACCGCTCAAGCGCGGTCTGCTCTCTACGGTGACGATGCCGCTTACGCCGCAGGCTATCGATACCTTGACCCTTGAGGATGTCGTCGACCATTACAAGCAGTTCTACGCCGGTCGCACCTTTGTGCGCGTGCTCGATGCCGGCGAGCAGCCCAAGACGGCCTCGGTCGTCGGCACCAATGCTGCCCAGATCGGCCTTGCACTCAACAAGCGCGCGGGCGTGCTGGTGGCGACGGGAGCGATCGACAATCTGTGCAAGGGTGCTGCCGGTCAGGCGGTCCAGTGCGCCAACATCGTCTTTGGTTTTGACGAGCGACGAGGCTTGCCCACAGTGGCGTGCCCGGTGTAGCACATTCGATTGTTAACGATTTGGTAGTCGGGCATCGAGTGGGGCGCCACTCTTAAGCTGGTCTCATGATTGTGGCTGGCATGGCGCACCAACCGATGCCCTTTTTTGTTTGACATAAGGAGTCATAAAGACGATGAATACCGAGCTGTTTGATATCAAGATTCGCGCCGTCGAGGGTGGCGTTACGGCTGCGGCTGGTTTTAAAGCTGCAGGCATCCACGCTGGGTTCCGCAAGAATCCCGAGCGCCTGGATTACGCGCTCGTCGTGCCCGATAAACCCTGTCCCGGTGCCGGCGTGTTTACCACCAATCGCTTTTGCGCGGCGCCCGTGCAGGTGAGCCGCGCCCACCTGGGCGGTGCCGACAAGGGCTACGGTATCATCGCCGGCGTTTCGGTCAACTCTGGCAATGCCAACGCCGCCACGGGTGAGACCGGTCTTGCCTGCGCGCGCGAGACCTGCAACATCGCCTCGCAGGTCATCGGCTGCGAGCCCCAGCAGATTCTGGTCGCCTCCACGGGCGTAATTGGCCAGATTCTGCCGATCGACACGTTTGAGACTGCCGTTCCTGCTGCCTACGAGGCGCTCTCCGCCCACGGTGGCGCCGATGCCGCCCGCGCTATCATGACGACCGACACGCACTCCAAGGAGTATGCCGTGTGTTATCGCAGCGAGGCCGCGGGGCACGCAGGCAATGCCTATACGGTGGGCGGTATGTGCAAAGGTTCGGGCATGATAATGCCCAACATGGCCACCATGATCGCAGTCATCACCACCGATGCCCCCGTCGAGCCTGCGGCGCTCCACGCCCTGTTGCTCTCCACCGTCAAGCAGACCTTCAACAAGGTAACGGTCGATTCCGACACCTCGACTAACGACACCTGCATCATGCTTGCATCCGGCGCCGCTGCCGCAGATGCCGAGCCTATTGTCGAGGGCTCTGACGCCTTCGACGAGCTGGCCTTTGCCGTGCATGAGGTGTGCGAGAGCCTGGCGCGCAACATCGCCGCAGATGGCGAGGGCGCGTCCAAGCTCGTGACGGTTAACGTCACCGGCGCCGTGAACGACGAGGAGGCCGATATCGCCGCCCGTGCCGTCGCCAACTCACCGCTCGTCAAGACCTGCATCGCCGGCCACGACTGCAACTGGGGCCGCGTTGCCATGGCGCTCGGCAAGTGCGGTGTGCAGTTTGATCAGGAAGACGTTTCCATCGAAATGATGGGCATGCCCGTCTGCCGTGATGGCCTGACCGTTCCCTTTGACGAGGACGAGGCCCTGCGACGTTTTGAGGCGCCCGAGATCGTGATCTCGGCCGACCTGGGCGCAGGGGACGCGGCGACCACCGTGTGGACTTGCGACCTCACGCACGAGTACATCTCCATTAACGGTGACTACCGTTCCTAGACTCCCGATGTGCCGCGCGTCCCGCTGCAATCGCGGGCAACGAGGTACGGCGCGATAGCTACACGAAAGACGAGGCAGACTATGAAGTTCGCACGCGATTGTCGCTCGAGCGAATCCAACGAAGTTACCGCGCAGCTGCTGTTCGAGGCGCTGCCGTGGATTAAGAACCTGACCGGTAAGACGGTCGTTATCAAGTACGGCGGTGCCGCCATGGTCGACGAGCAGCTGCGTCGTGACGTGATGAGTGACATCGTTTTGCTCAAGATTATCGGCATGCGCCCTGTTATCGTGCACGGTGGCGGCAAGGCTATCAACGAGGCGCTGAGCCATTACGATATTCCCGTCGAGTTTAAGAACGGCCAGCGCGTGACCACGCCGGCGACTATGGATATCGTGCGCGAGGTGCTGGGCGGCAAGGTTAACCAGGAGCTGGTTGCTGCCATCAACCACCACGGCAACCTGGCCGTGGGCGTGTCGGGCAGCGATGCCGGCACGCTCATCGCCGAGCCGCTCGACCCCGAGCTCGGTCGCGTGGGCAAAGTGACGCACGTTAACACCGACTATATCGAGCGCTTACTCGATAGCGAGTACATCCCCGTTATCGCTACCGTCGCGGCGGGGGAGGACGGCGGTTTCTTCAACATCAACGCCGATACCGCCGCCGGTGCCGTTGCGGCAGCGCTCCACGCGCACAAGGCGATCTTTTTGACCGACGTCGACGGCCTGTACAAGGACTTTAGCGATAAAGACTCACTCATCTCCAACCTAACACTCGACGAGGTCAATGAGATGCTCTACGGCGGCGAGGTCGACAAGGGCATGATCCCCAAGCTGCGTGCTGCCGTCGATGCGCTTGCCGGCGGCGTATTTCGCGCTCACATCATCAACGGTACCACGCCGCATTCGCTGCTGCTGGAGCTGCTGACCGATGCCGGCGTCGGCACCGTGATCCATTCCACCGAGACGGCTTGCGAGTTCGATACGCATCCGCATCCGCTTTCGACGTTTGCTGCGCGTCTGACCGAGAACCTCGACGAGGTCGAGAAGCTTCAGACGGTTTAACGTCCTGGCGCCGCATCCTTACACCCATAGCCCGCGCCGCCCGGCGCTTAACGAAAGGCATCCCATGTCACTTGCTGCTCAACAATCACTCGAATCCCACTACGTTATGCATACCTTTGGCCGTTCGTCGGTTGAGTTTGTCGAAGGTCACGGTATGAAGCTCATCGGTGACGATAGTCATGAGTATCTCGACTTTCTCGCTGGTATTGGCGTGTGTAGCCTAGGCCACGGTAATCCTACGGTGCTCTCCGCGCTCGAGGCTCAGACCAAAAAGCTTCTGCATGTGTCTAACTATTTCTACATCGAGCAGCGTGGAGAGGTCGCGGCGCTGCTGTCCAAGCTTGCCAACGACGACGTAGATGGTGCGTGCGTGCTGGCCGATGCCATTGCCGCCGGCGATGAGACCACGGCAGCTGCTCTTGGTGCCCCGGCTGCGGATGAGCAGGTTTGGGAGACCTTCTTTGCCAACTCCGGTGCCGAGGCCAATGAGGGCTCGATGAAGCTTGCGCGCCTGTATGCAAAGCGCGCCGGCAACGGCGGCAACACCATCGTGTGCATGCGCGGCGGCTTCCACGGCCGTACGCTCGAGACCATTGCCGCTACCATGCAGGATTGGCTGCAGGACAGCTTCCGCCCGCTGCCGGGTGGCTTTGTGGCCTGCACGCCCAACGATGTCGATGAGCTGCGCGCAATCTTTAAGCAGCTGGGAAGCGAGATTTGCGCCGTGATGCTCGAGCCGATCCAGGGCGAGAGTGGTGTGCATCCCATGACCGAGGAGTTTATGGCTGCCGCGCGCGACCTGGCACACGAAGTGGGCGCCGTGCTTATCGCCGACGAGGTCCAGTGCGGCATCTTCCGCTCCGGCAAGCCGTTTGCATTCCAAACCTATGGCGTGGAACCCGACATCATGAGCCTTGCCAAGGGCATTGCCGATGGCGTGCCCATGGGCGCCGTCGTGGCAAAGAAGGAGATTGCCGACGTGTTTAAGCCGGGCGACCATGGTTCGACCTTTGGCGGTAGCTGCTTGGCCGTCGCGGCGTGCGCCGCGACGCTCTCCGCGCTTGTGTGCGGCGACTACGCAGAACATGCCGCCAAGGTGGGTGCCTATATGGAGGCAAAGCTCGCCAAGTTACCGCACGTAACCGAGGTGCGCGGTCGCGGCTTGATGCTCGGCTGCGACCTGGATGACGCTGCGGGCGATGCGCATGACATTGTTGCCCGAGCGCTGGCCGCCGGTGCTGTGATTAACGCTACGGGCGCACATACGCTGCGTTTCCTGCCGCCGCTCGTGTGCGAAGAGGCCGATGTGGACAGCCTAATTGAGATCCTGGCGGGTGTTTTGGGCTAACACGGCGCAATAACTCAATTTGGACCGGGTTCCGGAGGTAGCGCGCAGAGATGTGGTGTAAGAGGCGGGGAATGCCCCGCCT
>NZ_QRZD01000017.1:0-52082 GCF_003464565.1 Collinsella sp. AF14-35 | reverse complement strand
GTCCGACCGGGCCGCGCGGCAAGGAGATATATTGCCAGACCGGAGGGCCCCCGTGGGCGGGAATCGCGCACTCCATATTTTGTTCACAAATGAATAGAACCCTCAGTTGCTTCACTGAGGCCGTATTCGAAGCAGCAGCTTCTGATATTGGCGATGACCAGCTGGTTTATAGGTGTTAAGGCGTCGGTTATCTCTGGTGCGCCACTTTACTCCAAAAGCATCAGCTATTTGTTTCCCGTCGGTAAAAGGCAGGTTTTGTTCGCCAAGCGTTCTTATATATAGAGAAGTTCGGGTTCGAACCCGTGCACCGTCAACTAAAAAGCGACCAGCCGGAGCCGATCGCTTTCTATTCTATGCTGGAGCATCCAGAGGGTGCTTCCGAACTCATTTTCTCGCTGCCATTCATGCTTTCGAAGCATCTTTCTGCAGCCCTCGTTGTCTATCCTCGCATCTCTCAGGTCTTCCTGAAATTCACAAGCAGTCTTAGGGTCAATTTGTTTCTGCTTTCAGAGACTTGTTTGAGAGTTTTTAAAGACAGTTCAAAACAATAAGTGAGACACCATAAAGCAGAGCAAGATGTGCCGGATAGAAAATGTAGAAGAAGTATTTCAGCCTCAGCCCTCGCTTGCCATTATAAAAATTGATAAGCAGCAACGAAACAACCGCGGCAGCAACATCAGGATTAAGTACATTAGCTGCAGCAAGCTCAAATCCGCCGCCAACTATATGGCATGACGAAAGGAGCACTGCGCATACTGCAGCAAAGAACATCTTGCCCTTGCTGTCGTGGAATAAATAGAATGCAGCCACAAGCAGAATGCCATACACACCGCCATCTAGTTTAGTGTATTCAGCTGCCAGTGCTGTCAAAACAATCAGAGCAATTTCTGCGATGCATCTCTTCCATTTTGAAAGGCTTCGTATCTTTTCCAGAATAATCAAAAAGACCAAGGAAAGCAGGAGCTCACACATAACATTTTGTTGCCGAAGGTCGAATAGTTGCCCGGTTTGAACGAAATCGTATATGGGCTCCGCAATGATTGCGAAGACAAGCATATTTCGCAGGTACTTCTTTATGTCATGAGTATGCAAAAATCCCTCAACTATCAAAAAGCAAAATAAGGGAAATGCAATTCTGCCAAGAACATGAAGCACATCCGAAGCCTCGCTTAGAATCGCCCACTGTTCGTCTGATATCTGACTGTACGATGCGTGAGTCATGATTCCATTGGTCAGGACGATCCTGCTTACATGATCGAGAACCATCGAAATGGCTGCTATTATCTTTAATGTGCTGCCGCTAATTCCGTATCTATTTGTTTTCATTTCGTATTCCTTACTTTGGGTGGGCCGTCAGGGGTTCAGCCTGCTCCGCAGGCGGCCGCTGCGGCGCTTTTGCGCCTTGCGCGCTGCGCTGGCAAACGCTCACGCGTTTACTCAGCTCCGCGCCCCGACGGGTTCGAACCCATGTCGTGGCAACAAAAAAGCGGCCGGCATCCGCCAGTCGCTTTTCTATTCTATGGTGGGCCGTCAGGGGTTCGAACCCTGGACCTTGGGATTAAAAGTCCCCTGCTCTGCCAGCTGAGCTAACGGCCCGCGGGTGGCATTGTACCACGGTCTGGGACTATTCCCAACTCCATTGGCCGTTCTGGAAAATCACAACTTCACGTCCATCAGGCGTAATGCCCGTAATATCGATATCGTCCGTGCCGATCATAAAATCGACGTGCGTGCTCGAGACGTTAACGCCATGCTCCAGGAGCTCCTCCTTGGACATGTCATACCCACCCTCGATGCATTCGGGGAAACCGACACCCAGCGCGAGATGGCAGCTGGCGTTCTCATCATAGAGCGTGTCATAGAACAGAACGCCACTTTCACGGATCGGCGTGTTCTTGGAGATGAGCGCGACCTCGCCCAGACGAGCGGCGCCTTCGTCGGTGTCAATGATGCTCGCAAGCGTCGCCTTGCCCACGCGGGCATCGTAGTCCACTACGCGGCCGGCCTCGAACTTAATCCAAAAATCATCAACCTTGTTACCGTGGTGAATGAGCGGCATGGCCGAGTACACGATACCGTCGGCGCGCATACGATCAGGCGAGGTGAAGACTTCCTCGGTGGGAATGTTGGGGAAGAATGGGTGCCCATCGGGCGTCTCGCCCTTGCCGCCGGCCCACTCGTGACCTTTCGTCATGCCAATCGTCAGATCGGTTCCATTTGCCGAGGTGTAATGCAGATAGTCGAAACGATTGTCGTTCAGGAAACGCAGATTCTTTTCGAATGCGGCGTCATGGAGTTCCCAGTCGCTCTCCGGGTCCTGGCCATCGGCACGAGCGGTGTGCAGAATCGCATTCCATAGTTTATAGATCGCAACCTCATCCGCATCGCCCGAGAACACCTCGCGAGCCCAGGCAACGACCGGCGCGCCGGCGATGCACCACGGGTTGATGTTGTAGTCCAGCCCACGGCGGAAGACCTTGCACTGCGTATTCCTTGCCTTGGAAGCCGCGGCGGGCTTGGCGGGGTCAATGCCCTTCAGAGCCGCTGGGTCCGCACCCTCGATAAAGATAAAGCAGGCACCGTCCTGGGCCAGGGAATCCAACTGCAGGCGCTTCCACTCGGGCGTCTGCTCAAAATAGCTTTTAGCGACATGCTCGTACGTAAGCCTTGTCACGGCGTCATCGGCCCAAATGACTGTCACGTGACCGGCACCGGCGGCATAAGCCTCCGCGACCACCACGCGGGCAAATGGCGCGCACTCGACCGGAGACTGAACGACAACCTCCTGGCCGGGCTTGACGTTTACGCCCTTGCGGACAACCAGACGCGCATAGTTTTTAATCTTGGGCTCCAGGGCCTTCATGCCCTCCAGAGCTTCTTCGACCGTCAGGGCAGCTCGAATCATGTGCCACTCCATCTATCTATAGAACAGTAAAAAGGCGCGCCGCAAAAACGACGCGCCTTATATCTTAGCGATAAGTATGCATGCAAACGCTACTTCTTCTTGGAGTCCTTTTTGTCCTCCTCGGCAGCTGCGCGCTCGATAAGAGCGTTGAGCTTATTCTCGGACATGCCTTCGGCCTGCGCGCGGTACATGTTGCGCAAGGGACGAATACGAGCGAAGTCATAGATAAAGTCACCCAGGATGATGACATAGGACACAACGATGCCAACCATCTGAACAGGACTGGACACCGTGCCGCCGGGAACGAAGTAGAACGAAACCCAAATTGCCACGATGAACACCATGCCGATAGCGAGCACAGCCCACCAAATACGGCGGCGCTTGGTGTAGTCCTCATCCTGCTTGAGAAGGATATTCGACACCGTGTAGATGCGATCCTCGCGGGCGCGCTGCTTGGCCTTGCGGGCGCGCTTTTCCTCCTTGGAAAGGCCTTCCAGGTTTTCGCCCTTCTCGAGCTCTTTACGGCGTGCCTTGGATGATGCCGGCACGACGTGAACAGAGCTCGCTGCCTGACGGGCGGGCTTAGCGGATGCGGCGGACTTGCGCGCAACCCCGGTAACCTCGCGGGATTGCGTGCGCTTGTTCGTGGCGCTGCGGGTACTCACTTACGCGTTCTCCTTCATGCTTGTGAACTGGGAGCCCGTGATGATTTGGAAGGCCTCGCGATAGCGCTCGGACGTGCCATCGATGACCTCGGCGGGCAGATGCGGGGTCTCCCCCGTCATATCCCAGTTGGCCTTGAGCCAATTGCGGACGAATTGTTTGTCGTAGCTGGGCTGAATCTTGCCCTCCTCGTAGCTGGCGGCAGGCCAGAAACGGCTGGAGTCGGGCGTGAGGCACTCGTCGATCAGCGTAACCTTACCATCGATGACACCAAACTCGAACTTGGTGTCGGCGATGATGATGCCTCGAGTCGCGGCATACTCGGCAGCGGCCTTGTAAATCTTGAGGGACAGGTCGCGAATCTGCGCGGCGATGTCCTCGCCCACGATCTCGCGGCAACGCTCGAACGAAATGTTCTCGTCGTGGTCGCCGATCTCGGCCTTCGTGGACGGCGTGAACAGCGGCTCGGGAAGCTTGGAGGCCTCGGTCAGACCCTCGGGCAGCTGAATGCCGCAGACGGTACCGTTCTCGTCATAGGTCTTCTTGCCCGAACCGGTCAGATAGCCGCGGACGATGCACTCGATAGGAATCGTCTGGGCCTTCTTGACCAGCATGGCGCGGCCTGCGAGGTAGTCACGATACTCGGCAAACTCCTCGGGGAAATCCGCCGGGTCGATGGAAACGAGGTGGTTGGGAACGATGTCGGCAAACTTATCGAACCAGAATGCCGAGATGCGGTTGAGCACCTCTCCCTTAAACGGAATCTCGTCGGGAAGAATGAAGTCGAACGCAGAAATGCGGTCGGTGGCGACCATCAGCAGGTTTTCACCGGCATCGTAGATATCACGAACCTTGCCACGGGAATCCGGACGACGCTCCATCGTTGTCACGTGAGTCACTCCTTACCAAAATACGACAGTAATGCGGGTTCTTTCCCGCACGTTTTCGCAAACTCGGAGCGGCAGGGACGAAACCCCTCCTTCACCGAATAGCGAAAAGCTAGTGCTCCATTGTAGTAGATGCCGCGTCCGCCGTGTGCTCGCGAGGCAGATGAATCGTAAAAGTCGTACCCTTTCCAAGCTCCGACTCCACGGAAATGTAGCCATGATGTCGCTCGACGATCTGTTTAGTCACGGCGAGGCCCACGCCCAGACCGCCCGCCTCACGGGCACGGCTGGCATCGGCGCGCCAAAAACGGCCGAAGATGCGCGACAAGTCATCCTTGGCAATACCGATGCCGGTATCAGAAACGGCGACGCTGACGTGTTTGCGGTCACTGAGCACCGACACCACGACCCAACCGCCCTCGGGGGTGTAGCGCATGGCGTTGCTCATGAGATTGATGACGCATTGTGTGATCATGTCGGGATCGGCTTCGACGACATCGTCGTGACCTTGGGTCTCGTCAGCAAAGCGCAAGCGCAGATCGCGGTCGACAAACAGGCGCTCCTGGGCATTGACGATGGAACGCACGAAGGGAACCATGTCCACCGGCTCAAGGTTGAGCGGAGCCGTGCTGTTTTCCATGCGCGACAGGTCGAGCATCTGCTGCACCAGACGAGCCAGGCGACGCGTCTCGGAAGCAACAGTCTCCAAGTGCTCATCGTCGGTAGGATATACGCCATCCTGCATGGCCTCGACCGTTGCGAGCATGGCCATAAGCGGAGTACGAAGTTCGTGAGCCACGTCCGAGGTCAAACGTTTCTCGTGTTTCATATCCTTCTCGAGCGAAGTGGCCATCTCATCGAAGGTCTCACCCAGCTGATCAATCTCGTCATCGCCGCGCAAGCCCGTACGAGCAGACAGATCGCCATCGCGAATTTGCTTGGCCGTGCTGGTAATACGGTGAATCGGCTTGGTGAGCATGCGCGACACGAGTGATCCGATAACGACCGAAATGCAAACTGCAACAACCGCAGCAAGGGCCATGGCGTTAAAGGTCTTCTCCCTAAACGCAGAATCTGCCTTGGTGAGCAAGGCATCGGAGCCGATGGCCCACAGCTTTACTTGTCCGACATGCTCGCCGGAAGACGTTATGATTTCGACGTTTGCAACGCTATCGGAGCCGGTGGGAGCCGACGAGACCGGACTATGCGATGCTTTTTTACCGCTCGAGCTGCTCGACGGCGATTCGTTCTCGCGCACATCGGCGGTCGCGCTTGCCGAAGGCCATGAGTCGTCATAAACGACAACGCCTTTCTTGTTGACGACCTGCATACCCAAATCGTCGGACACCAAACTCGATGTCGCGACCGTACGTAGCTCGCCCGCAGTCCAATTGCCGTTTTCCTCATACGACGTCGCAAGCTTTTCGGCAGCGGAATTTGCGATTTCGACGATATTAGAGCGCGTGTAATCCGAAAAGACCGTGCCCCACACAACAGAGACCACGCCCACCAGCACCAATACCGTCATGAGCGATGTCAGAGCAAAAGCAAGTGCCATGCGCGAGGGATAGCTCATCGTTGGCCGTGAATCGGAACGAGGCGTGTTCCAACTAGCCTTGGAACCCGCCTCGCTCTCCTGCTTGTGCTTTTGTCCGATTTCAAAGCGCGCAGGTGTCATATGTGATTTCCCTATTTCTCGTCCGACTTATCGGTCTTGGCCGGAGCCTCGAAGCGATAGCCGACACCGTGGACGGTGTAGAGCCACTTGGGCTTCTTGGGATCATCGCCCAGCTTGGCGCGAAGGTTCTTCACGTGGCTATCGATGGTGCGCTCATAGCCCTCAAAGTCGTAGCCGAGCACCTTCTCGACCAGCTCCATGCGGTTGTAGACGCGACCGGGGTGACGGGCAAGCGTGGTGAGCAGCTTAAACTCGGAAGCCGTCAGGTCGACTTCCTTGCCCTCGACCAAAATCTTGTGGCCCGAGATATCGATGACCAGATCGCCGAAGTCGAGTACCTCGACGGCTGGCTCGTCGGCCTGATGGGCACGGCGGAACAAAGCGCGTACGCGCGCGACAAGCTCGCGCGGCGAGAACGGCTTAATCAGATAGTCGTCGGCGCCGAGCTCAAGACCGATAATACGGTCCTCGATCTCGCCCTTGGCAGTCAGCATGATGATGGGGACATCCGAGGTATCGCGAATGGTGCGGCAAACGCGCTCGCCGGGGATCTTGGGGAGCATAAGGTCGAGCACGACCAGGTCAAACTGATGCTTCTCGAACTCCTCGATCGCGGACTGGCCGTCGCCGACACCCACAACCCAGTAGCCTTCGCGCTCGAGATAGGCAGCGACGGCGTCACGGATTGCCTTCTCATCCTCGACCAGCAGAATCTTTTTTGCATCTGAAGCCATAACACGGCCCCCCTGTCTCAATCAGCTAAGAACAAGCCCATTTTAACGCACCTGAGCCCGCCGGATGCCACTATGACGCGGCAGCTCGGCGGGCGGTACTCACAATTACAACGCGTTTATTCCCCTGTTGGCGCCTTTTTAACCCCTCTAAGCTTAAAGAGAGAATAGGCGTGCGGTGACCGTCTCGGGTATACCCTGGCTGTTGCGCACCGTGGCGTACGTAAGGAATGAGTCCGATTTTCCCGCCGTAGCTGGATAATCGCCATATTCCAGGGCTCGGTCGGGCGACAGAAGCGAGCCGTAGGTCTTAGCCGAAGTGTCAATCAAAAAATGCGACGCCTGGACTTTAACCAGGTATTTATTTTTCCTTCCCGCAACGCACGCGAGCGGCTCACGCGAAAGGAAGAGGTACGGCCCGCCCTCGTTACCGATATAGGTGCCCATATTGCCCAGGCTACCCACACCGTTATACGTCGCCTCAATGGAGAACACGAAGGTGTCGCCCATATACACGGCCTCGAAAGGCGAAACCGACGAAGGAAGCACCAGCTGAGCTCGCTTCGTATTGTTGCCGTCAGTCAGGTCGATCGCCGTCATACCGTAATAGACGCCCTCATCATTGTGCACGCGGGGCGAGATGGTCAGGATGCCGTCGCTCACACGCGGGGCGGATGCGAAGCGGCCCGTCGACTTCCAAATAGTCTCAGGCTTGGACTCGCTAGGCGACTGACGGTAGCAGTACGAATCGTTACTCGTCTTGCTGCCGCCGGACGAGGGCATCTTATACCAGATGACCGACGACCCATACGCTGTGAAGAGCGGCGGATCGTAATTTTCGCCACCGCGATCGAGCTCGACAGCGTTGCCGGTAAGGGAGGAGCCTGCAAGGTTTTGCGCATAGAGTTTCCAAGACGCATTGGCAAAGTTCATCTCGACCCACGCGAACACGCCATCACCCGCGCGAACGTCGTAAAACGCATAACCGGTTCCCTCAACGGGATCCTCGATAAGTGTGGTAAGCGAGCCATCGCCCAGGTTGAGCACACCAAGCGTATTGGCATGCAGGGCAGAAGCAGGCGCCGTCATCGCGGCAGCGTAGTCGCCATCGCAGTAGTACAGCAGCGTGCCCAGCGGCAGCGTCCACGACGCCGCCGGCTCAAGATCGATATCAACAGCTTCGTACTCATCAGTGATCGAGACAATCTTCGAATCGTCCTTGATAACTTGCGGCTCGCCGGCGGCATCGTCGCTGGTGCCCGTTTTTTTCGAGCAACCGGCAAGCACCGTGGCAGCGCCCGCGGCAGCACCGCCGAGCACAAAGCCACGGCGCGATATTCCATTCTTGATGTGGTCGGCGATACCCATTAGGCGATCTCGGCGCGAGCGGCCTCGATAGCGCGCGTAAGCTGATCGGCGCAAGAGGTCTTTTTCATACCGCAGGTATTACCGGCGAGAACCTCGATTACGCGATCGGCAGGAGCACCCTCGACTAACTTGGAGATTGCCTTGAGATTGCCGTCACAGCCGCCGGTAAACTCAACGCCCAGCACCTTGCTGCCATCGTCAGAGAGATTGAGGTGAATATTGCGAGAGCATACACCCTGCGGCTTGTAGTCAAAACTAATCATTGAGATCCCCTCTCAGAAAGAAATTTCAGACGTCTATTATCCCCGCCTGGGCCGACTTATTATCGCAAGCACCGATTCAACATCCTACGATGCATGGACTCGCGGGGGCAAGATTAGCAGTCCGCACCCTGTGCGTGGACCGTGCGCTTCTCCCGATACATATTGTGGTCGGCGACACGATATACATCGGCCAGCGTATTTCCAGCCGTCTCGACGGTCGCCACGCCAATCGATGCGCTGACCGTCAGGGCCTCATCGCTTACCGCGGCAAGACCGAGACGAAGATCCTGTTCCAGCCCGAGCGCAGACTCGTTGTCAGTATGGGGGCAAACCAGCAAAAACTCGTCGCCGCCAAGGCGCATCGGCAGATAATCCGCACCAGCCACCCGCCGCAGCACGGACGCCGTCCGTCGCAGCAGTTCATCCCCCATCTCGTGACCATAGATGTCGTTGGTCCGCTTGAGATAATTGCAGTCCAACATAATCACGCTCACGGGCAAGTCCTCGTTTACCAGGCTATCTCCGCGCGATTCAAGATAGTTGCGGTTGCGAAGCCCCGTCAGTTTGTCTTGATATGACAGCTCCTCGGCATGCTTGACCATCGATATGTTGTGCGTCGCCACGACGACCGACTCCAGCCGGCCTTGCTCATCGCGATGCTGGGGGACAACCTGTAGCGAGTACCAAGCGCCTCGACAATCTCGCACCTCGGCAGCCAAGTACGGTACGCCCTCCATACGTTCACGAAGCGAACTTACATCTACGAGGCCCACAACCGCTTCGCGGCTTTCGGGGCTCACGATATCCCGGCAGACCGTGTCCATAAAGTCATATGCCTCGCTGTGCTCGGCAAATATTTTCGCTATCGCCGGCGACATATTGATCCCCTCGATCTCGAGGGTGTCGAGATGCAAAAGGAAGGTCGAATCGTAGATGGCGCTTATGGCATTGATAATGCCGAGCTGTTTATCCTTTTCGACCAAATTGCGGTGGTCAACGATATTTCGAGCCAACAGCACCACGACCCAAAACGCAAGACACACCAAGACGCCGACGGCGACAAATGAAATCCTGTCAGACATGACCTCAGATTTGGGATATAGCGCAAACAGGCGGTAGTCCTTATATGCCGCACGCACGGCATACCATTCGTCTCCTCGATATTCGATGCGCGTCAGGCCGTCGTCTTTCCACTCAACTCCTACGCTGGTGAGGAGTCGGGCGAGCGACACGTCAGCATCGGCACTGTTGGATGAGACAATCTCCGCATCCTCCATAACAAGCACCGTGGGACCCTGGTGGAAGGTACTGTTCGAAAGCACGTCGGCTATGGCATATGAATAGTCGTCCGCCGTATCGGAAACAAGTGAGCGGTATGCCAGGGCAACGCCGTCGCCATACGGAACAGCACAGACGGCAAAAACGACACCACGGCGCTCATCGACAGTTGAGTAGGTCACTTTGGAACCTTGATACATCGATGCGACCGGCGAACAGGCCAACTCATCTCGCCACAACATGAGCGGATCGCGACCATCGATGTCGTAGTGGGCAGCCATATGGCCATCGGAGTCCATGACCATCAGCCCCGAAAGGTTCTCGGCATGGACAAATTGCTCGATAAGATCGTCGTTAACCTCAACGCGATCAGAGGACAGGAACGTCGCAAACGATTCGACCGCGGCGAGCAAATCGTGCGTCGCCTCGGTTTTTCTCCCCTGTTCGTAGCGGTCATATTTTTCGCAAGCGTTCTCCAAAAACACCATGGTTTCTTGGCCAAACCCAAGCGTTTTTTCGAGGCAGCGATGGGTTCCAACCGTATACAACAGGCCTAACAAGACGGCGCTGACAATAACGCTGGCAGCTATGACGTTCAGAGTCTTTCGACTCAAGCGGTGCTCATCAGTTGTCATGAATTTCCTCCTTGCCCGCCCGTCGTCGCTCCTGTCTTGTAATTGCCCACAATACGGTCAATCGTGCCATCTCGATCCATGTCGAACAGCGCGGTATTGAGATCCTTTACGACCGATCCTTCATAGCTGTCATCAAACGCGACGCCCAGGTCAACCGTCATAACATTGTCGGCAAACACACGGTAAACGCCGGGATACTGAGCAACGAGTCGGTCAAGCGACTGGACATCCGCCATCCAGCAGTCAACGTACCCTTTGACTAGAGCGGCTTTGCAGAGTTCGGCAGAGCCATATGATTTGATTTGAACGTCCGACGAGACCCCCAGATCCCCCGCAAGCAATCGGCGTTCACTCACCGAACCCGCAATCACCGCAATGGTCTTACTTCCATCGAGATGTGCCAAGGACTTGATGCCACTCGTTTTCTTGGCGGCAACCGAGACCGTCACGGTTAGATACGGCTCGGTCCAGTAATACTTATCCTCGCGATAACAGGGAGAATAGTCACACCACAGGCAATCGATATCACCGTTTTTGAGCAGCCGGTCGCGATCGTTCCAGTCAATATCGACAAACTGTGGCTTGAGCCCCGCACGCTTGCAGGCCTCGCGGGCGATGTCGATATCGATACCGGCGTAATCGCCCGTGGTATCGACATACACATAGGGGTCGTTATCCGTAACGCCGATTTTGAGCACCGGGAGATCTCTATCGGCTTCATTCGAGGAGGAAGAACTGCTTCGAACGGTATACGTCAGGGCGCCCGCACAGACGGCAACAAGGAGTATGAGCGTAAACGAGACGATGGTGGCCCGCTTGATGCGTCTGGGCACGTGCCCCCTTTCATCGAAACAGCAGTCGGAGTTCATTTTATTACCCGGGCGCATATGCGACAGTAAAAAAAGCGCCTCGCCCAAGACGGGCAAGGCGCCAAAGGTTGAAATGCATCCGCAAGCGGTCGAATTAGGTTAACCCTACTCGAAGCTCAGCTGCTCCAGGCGATCGAAGACCGTATCGATGCGGGTGAGGAAGTCCCACGGATCAAAAATCTCGTCGAGCTTCTCCTGGCTGACGGTGCAGCGCGGATCGGCCTCGAGACGCTCCTTAAAGGTGGGGCCAGAGACACAATCCTGCACCTCGTGCCAGGTGGCCATGGCGTTCTCCTGCACAATGGCGTACGCATCCTCGCGGGTGATACCCGTATCGACGAGGGCAAGCAGGACCTTGGAGGAGAAGATGAGGCCGCGGGTCTTGTTGAGATTGGCCATCATGCGGGCCGGATACAGCTGCAGGCCGTCGATAACGCGAATGAGGCACTGGAACATATGGTCAAGCGCGATAAAGCTATCGGCCTGGGCGACACGCTCGGCGGAAGAGTGCGAAATGTCGCGCTCGTGCCACAGGGCGACGTTGTCGAAGGCGACCTGGGCGTTGGACTTCACGACGCGCGACAGACCGCAGACCTTCTCCATGGTGATGGGGTTACGCTTGTGCGGCATGGCGGAGCTGCCCTTTTGGCCCTTGCGGAAGGGCTCCTCGGCCTCGAGTGTATCGGTCTTCTGCAGGTTGCGGACCTCGGTCGCGATGCGCTCGCAGGTAGCCGCTGTAGTGGCAAGCACGCCGGCAAGATAGGCGTGGTGATCGCGGCTGATGACCTGCGTGGACAGCGGGTCGTGAACCAGACCCAGGTGCTCACAGACGTACTCCTCGACGAACGGCTCGATGGAGCTGTAGGTGCCGACGGCACCGGAGATGGCACCGAAGGCAACGTTCTTGCGAGCATCCTCAAGACGATCAAGGTCGCGCTTGAGTTCCCATGCCCAAGAGCCAAACTTCATGCCGAAGGTCATCGGCTCAGCATGGATGCCATGGGTGCGTCCGGCGCAGAGCGTATTGCGCTCCTCGAAGGCGCGGCGCTTGCAGATCACGCCGAGCTTCTTGACGTCCTCGATAATCAGGTCACACGCCTGAGTAAGCTGATAGCACAGAGCAGTATCACCCAGGTCGGAGCTGGTCATACCGTAGTGAACCCAGCGACTAGGCTTGGGCTCGCCCTCGGGAACATCGGCGTCGATATATTCCTTCATGTTGGTCAGGAAGGCGATGACATCGTGGCGCGTGACCTCCTCGATCTCATCGACCTTCGCCTTCTCAAAGTTGGCATGGTCGCGGATCCACTGGGCTTCGTCTTTAGAAATGCCGATCTTGCCGAGCTCCGCCTGGGCCTCGCAGGCCAGAACCTCGATCTCCTGCCAAATGGCATACTTGTTCTCGAGGGAGAAGATATGTCCCATCTCCGGGCGGGTATAGCGATCGATCATAGCGGCTCCTTTTTGGTTATTGGCACGTTGGTCGTAACTCAACCATTGTACCGTGCGCGGGTGCGAGTATGGGCAGCAGGCATTAACCTAACATTTTGGAATTGGAGCGGGCATGGGGACATCCGCGTATTTGCTTCGCAAATCCGCACCGGCTGCGGTCGATCTCCTCGGATTCACGGAGACGATGGGGAAGACTTTGTTGAATTGGCCGTCCCAAGGTCTCCCGCGCTCGATGGAGCGGGCAACGGGACGTCCGCGTATTTGCTTCGCAAATCCGCACCGGCTGCGGTCGATCTCCTCGGATTCACGGAGACGATGGGGGAGACTTTGTTGAATTGGCCGTCCCAAGGTCTCCCGCGCTCGATGGAGCGGGCAACGGGACGTCCGCGTATTTGCTTCGCAAATCCGCACCGGCTGCGGTCGATCTCCTCGGATTCACGGAGACGATGGGGAAGACTTTGTTGAATTGGCCGTCCCAAGGTCTCCCGCGCTCGATGGAGCGGGCAACGGGACGTCCGCGTATTTGCTTCGCAAATCCGCACCGGCTGCGGTCGCCTATCGGCGCCCTTGCCTGCTCGCTATAAACGCTTCGCGTTTATTTAACGCTCGCACCCTGTCGGGTTCGAGTCCCGGCGCTTTGTTGAAAAAAGCACGGCACCGAAACGGTGTCGTGCTTTTACTTTTTTGGAGCGGGCAACGGGACTCGAACCCGCGAGTGTCAGCTTGGGAAGCTGATGCCTTACCACTTGGCGATGCCCGCATATGTGGGGGATAGTATAACGCGGTTGTCTTGTTCGATACAAGGGTGGCGATGCTTGTTTTAGCCGTGGAGATTCGTTTGGAAATCGCATCAATTGTGGAGATGAGGACCTTTGGCCTCCTGTTCTCCTTATCTTCTACCTGCGCTTTTGCCTGATTGTTGTATTTGAGCTCAATTTGTCAGGAATTGGGCAAGCTTTTGGTCAGGCTCCGGTACTTACCCGCATGAACCTCGGGGGTAGCCTCATCCTACGCGTCGCAACCTCCCCATGCGGCGCACGAGGGATAAGGAGCAGCCATGTCCAACGCACCCACGCACTCTGTCCACAGCGCAATCGCAACAGGTCCGCTGCTCCTGCTCCTCTTCCTGCTGTTCGGCTGCCTGGCACCGGGAGCCGCATTTGCCGTCGATGGCTACGACCAGCTCGGCTTCCGTACTATTAGCGATGATTGTGGGCCCTTCTTCATCGGCAAGTATGAAGCTCAAGACGCCTCGATTGCCTACTGCATGAACCAGGAACGCCCCGGGCCCACCAAGCCGGGCGGTCCATGGCTCAACTTTGATCAAGGCTGGGTGTGGCTCGACGACGAGTTCGCGGCAATCGTTTGTCACGGATATCCTACCGCCACGTCGTTTGGCGGTTACCATCTTTCACCCGATCGCGCCCGCGCCGCCACCCAGCTTGCCGTATGGATGCTCAACGGCACTACCCATGTCGACGGCACCTACTCCTACACGACCGCTCAGGGCAAAACCAAGAGTGGGCACTTTACCGCCGACAATGAAGTCGTGGCGGCTGCGCGGTGGCTCCACGACAGCGCAAAATCAGGAAGCCTCAAAGCCGCTCCGCACCGCGCGCGGCGCTATCTAGGAACCGTATCGGGCGGCAGCAGACGTCAAGACATGCTCTATGTACTGCCGGCGGTCTCTGTTTCCTTCCAAAAGCAGTCTGCAAACGCTGCCATTACCAGCGGAAACAATACTTATCAGCTTGACGGGGCAACATTCGATGTTTTTGAGAGCGCCAGCGGCGCGCGTGTCGGCACCGTCCAGATGGACAGCAACGGTCGAGCGCAGGCAACACTCCTACCCAACACGGCATACTACCTAGTTGAAACGAAGGCGCCGGCCGGCTATGTCCCCCGCCCCGATCGCGTTGCCTTTACCACGGGGAATGATGGCGGGCAGGTCGCCATCGATGAACAACCCGGCGCCATCACCCTGCATGTCGTAAAACTCGACGCCGCAACGAATGCAGGCCCCCAAGTTGGGGCTTCGCTCGCAGGAGCAGAATTCGTGTGCGTATCGCAATCAACCCCTGGATGGACACAAACTCTCAGGACCGATGAAAGCGGTCGAGCTACCCTCACCGATGTCCCCTTGGGAACCTTTACCATCTATGAATCGAAGGCGCCCGAGGGCTATTTGCCCTCCGGTGACAGTTGGTCTTACACCGTTGGAGCCGACCAACTCGGCGATTCAGGCGTGGTCGAGATCGAATCTCGCGTTTCCGATATCCCCATTGCGTTTGACCTTGAGATTTCAAAATTCAAGGACTACGGCAATAGCGATCAATCCGGCCTGGAGCAGCCGGCAGGAGATGTTGTCTTTGAGGTTGTCAGTAACAGCTCTCAGCAGGTTGTTGGCACACTGACCACAAACATCTATGGCTTTGCCTCCACCAAAGATCAGCCCGAAGCATGGTTTGGCGCAGGCAAGCGACCCGCCGGTGTCCACGGAGCCATCCCATACGACCGCGCCGGCTACACCGTTCGTGAGGTTCCGGAAACCGTCCCAGAGGGTTTTAAACGTGCAGGGGAATGGACCGTCGAGGCCAATCAGATTTCCGACGGCGCCGAGCTTCAATATATCGTGGACAACCACGCTCTGTCGACGCATCTCCAGATTGTAAAACGCGATGCCCAAACAGGCGCTTCTGTTCCCCTAGCCGGATTCACCTTCCAACTCCTCGACAGCAATCACAAACCTGTCTCACAAACTTGCTGGCATCCAGCACATAACGTAATGGACACCTTTACGACTGACGCGACCGGGACCGTCACACTGCCCGAATCGCTCGTGCCGGGCACCTATTATGTACGCGAAACCTCGGCCAAAGAGCCCTATCTTGTCGGCGGAGAGATCGAGGTAAACATACCCGCCGATATAAACCTAACGCCCGTTGCAATCGTCTCGTATTATAACCACGCCGCGACCGGAAACATCAGGATCGTTAAAACCGATGCCGTAGACGGCAGCAGCCTCGCGGGCGCCATCTTTGAGATCCGTGCCTCAGGTGATATCGTGCGCCCCGACGGTAGCATTGCCGCGCTCGACGGCGAGGCTGTCGCTACCGTCACGACAGATGAAACTGGAGAAGCACGCGCGGACGACCTCCCGCTGGGATCTGGCACCGCACGCTACGAGGTTGTCGAGACTCAAGCGCCGACCGGCTTCTTGCTCGACCGGACGCATCATATCGTCGACCTTACCTATGCCGACCAGAAAACACCCGTTGTGGAAGCACGGCTTAACGTATCCGACGATTACACCAAGGTTGATATCTCCAAGGTCGATGCAAGCGGAGAGCAGGAAGTGAAAGGCGCACAGCTCACCTTATATGGTCCCGATAAAACCGAAATAGACTCCTGGACCTCATCCGACAAGCCGCACCGCATCGAACATCTTGCACCCGGCACCTACTCGTTGCGCGAAACGATGTCTCCGCGGACCTATGACCTTGCCGAGGAGATAACGTTTGAAATAAAGGATACGGGAGAAGTCCAATCCGTCGCGATGAAGGATGCGCCCATCGAGATCAAAGGACAGGTCGACAAGCGTCAGGAACTTGTCCAACCTATCGGGAAGGGTCTGTTGGCTAACGGCGATGGAAAAAACCGCGCCGCGATGCAAACCAATACGGATGGGCTTTTCTCCTATACCATCGATGCTCGAAACGATTCCGCTACTTGGGTTGATGAGTTTACGATTACCGATGATCTTGAGTGCGCCAAAGACGGCACGGCGAGATTCGTCTCAATCGAAACCCCCGTCGCCATCGGCGACCTCAACGGTCTGTGCAACGTGTGGTATCGCACGACGCCGTTGGACTCGACAGACGTCGATGAGCCGGCAAACGCGACGCTTGACGATGGGCACGAAAATCCTTGGCTTGAGTCCGACGAAGTAAAAGAGAGTCTGGGTGAAGATTGCCGCCTCGTCGATTACGACGGCTGGCACCTCTGGAAGGCGGATGTCTCGACCACGGAATCCGCCACACTCGAGGCGAAAGAACTCGACCTTGCATCCAATACCGTCGTGACGGGCATTCGCATTGAATACGGTGCGGTAGCCGCCGACTTTACGACTCGAAGCGATACGGATTCTTGGACCCGTGATGATCTCAAAGATGAGCACGACGACCTTGACGATGCCAAAGCAATCCTTGGCACAGATGCTCGGGGCGCAGTCGTGCACATGCAGGCAACGTCGGCTTACACACCCCAAACTGCACTCACCAACAGCGCACGCGTCGATCTTTGCCGCAACGGCGGCGGCGATAAACTTGAGTCACATGACGAGGACCGTGTCATTCAACGCTGTACCCTACCGCAGGACCTACCGGCAACAGGATCAGCTCCCATCGCCGCTTGCATCACCGCGCTCCTGACCTCGGGTGCCGCAGCCCTATGGTTCGCTCGCCTTAGGTCAATCCCAAAGAAGCGCTAGCACGATGAAAAAGCGGACGAGCCAGTCCCCCGGCTCGCCCGCTTTCAATCATTTAAATCGCCGCATCTACTCTGCAGACGAAGATCCACCATCAACGATTGCTTGCTCGGACTCAGGAATCCCATCGGCACCCGTGCTCTGTTCTTGCTCCACCTCTTCGCTGATTGCGGAGGCGGGGGTCGAGCCCTTCGCGCCCACGATGTAGGCAGCTCCAAGCCCTAACGCAATGGCAATCAAGGTCAAAATCACGTAGACAGGCCAATGGCGCTTAATATACGAAAACACGTTGACTCCTTAGAGCTCCGTCTACGAACGGCGGATAACCTCGGTCACGACCTCGGATACCGTGGCAATGTTCGTCGGGTTGACATTGTGGGGCAGGTCGTCCTCGGTACGAGCGCAAGCCAGACGCGTGCCGTCCACGCCGGCGATGGTGAGGGCTCGGCGGCTCGCCTCGAGCGCGGCGTAGGCATCGGTCTTGGCATAGGGCATCTCGAGCGCGCCACAATCGACATGGAACGACTTGCACACCTTGCTGACCAGGTTCATGATGCGGCGATCGCCCTTGAGCAGCTGCTGTTCGCCCTCAACCGTCACCACCGAAAGCCTACCGGCGCCGACGGATTCAAGATTGATGAAGAAGACGCCGCGGAGCTTATCGCGATGCGAAGCCAAGAAGGCCTTCATACCGGAGCCATCACAATCCGAGGCGCCCGTTGCCACAAACCAGATATCGTGACCGAGCAGCTCATCGTCGCCCATAGAGGCGACAGCCGAGAGCATATCTTCGGAAGAAGCGCCGTCGGAAGACGTAGCGCCGCCCTTCCAGCCATCGTTATCGTCCTCGAAATTATCCCACGAACCGATGCCGCGGCCGGACTTCTTGGCATCGTAATCGTCTTCGACGCCCAGCCAGTCACTCATGCTGTCCTGTTCGTTTTTCTTTTTACGACCGAACAGGCCGCCCAGGCCGCGCTTGCGAGACTTAGGTGCCGCAGGGGCGGGAGCCGAAATGGTCTCGATCGGCTGTGCGCCCGACGCAACGGGCATAGGAGGCGCAACGGGTGCCGATGTGGGTTCGGGACCCTGAGCGGTAGCAAAGGGGTCGTTGACCTGTGCGGAGGGATCGGGAAGGTCGAACAGCGACGTGCGAGACGCAACGTTTGTCTGCTTCATCGACGGCAGCGACGGATCGGGAACCGAAGCCAGCGGAGACGAGGAGGGTGCAGGCGACGGTGCCGACGCCGGATCGGGAACATTCATCTGCGGACGCGGCGATGCTTGGGAGGAAATCTGGGCCATAAGGGAATCGACCGTTTCGTCCTGAGTGGGAGCGACATCGACAACCGTGGCACCGGAACCACTCGGGATCGGCATGGTGAAAATCTGCGTGGAGTAAGGCCTCGACCCATCTGTCTCGGGAGCCTCGGAAACCGCAGGCACTTCCTCCTGCTCGACCTCGGTCGAATCACCTTGATCGGCTGCCGCGTATTGCTCTTCGTCACAGTTGACCTCGACGGGCTCGTGCCCGACGACATCTTGGATTTCGGCAGCATCAATAGGCTCGTCATCGTCTGCCGCGTCGCCCTGCTCATCGGAAACAGGAAGGGGCTCGGCAATCGCGGTGCCTTGCTTTTCAAACGTTATCGTGGAATCGAACTGCGCGGCATCAAACGACATGGTGCTATCGACGTGCTGCTGAGCCTCGAAAGACGTCGTCGCCTCAGCAACATCCGCGGACGCCGGTTGCTGGGACTCAAAGGACGTCGTAGCTTCGGCAGCGTCGACGGGCACGGACTGCATAGCCTCGTTCTGCTCGAGCTCTTGCGCCGCGCGCTCACGTGCCGCCTCGGCTGCCTGCTGCTGAGCGATAGCCTCCTGCTCGGCAGCCTCGCGTGCGGCAGCGCGCTTCTCCTCGAAATCGTCGACAAATTTCTTGCCCTTTGCAAGCGCACCCTTAAAGAAGTTGGAAGCACTGGCGCCAATCGAAGAGAACGCGGATGCAATATCGGCATGGGGCGTTGCCGCGGGAATCTCGGCCGAGAAATCAGTATCGCTCTCGTAAGACACGCGCCTCGGCTGTTCAACGTAATCGTCGTCAGACTCGTCCGTAACGTCTTGCGCCGGCGCGGCGGGAGCCAAAATGTCCAGTCCTGCCGCGGGATCGATCGCGGACACCGCCTCGGGCTCGGCAACGGCAGCGGTAACCGCGGCAGACTCATCATCCACGGCGACAACGGGCGCAGGTGCAGTCACGACGGGGGCAGGCTCGGGCTCAAACGTCGGCTCCTCGCCTTCCTCGTAATCGAGCGTGCAGGACTCGGGAAGCATTCCGAGCGCACGGATGGCATCCGAACCAAAGCGGATGTTGCCGGCGGCATTGCGATAGAGCTTGGGCTCGGGCTCGGCCGCGACAGGCTCCTCCGCCGGCTCGGCAGCGGGAACCTCGTCATTGAACTCTTCGGCCTGGACAGCCTGATTCTGATCCTCGGGCACGATGGCGCCAATCAGCGTCTCGTCGGCAGACGCACCCTCAAAGCCCTCGATCTGCTCGTCGAAAGCCTCGCCCTGTTCGGGCTCGGTCTGAGCGTCGGAAGCAATCGGCTGGCCGAACTCGTCCTCGGCGTAGGTAGGCTCTTCATACTCGATGGTGTTGCCGTAGTCGTTTTGCTGTTGGGCCGCGGCATACTCCGCCGCTGCGCGCGCCATTTCCTCGGCACGACGCTTCTGCTCCCCAAAATAGGTATCGAACGGAACATCGTCGGGAAACTCGTTTTCGCCCTGGAAGGGAGCAACGTTGTCCATAACGCCGAGCATAGCGGCGACAGAAGACTTGTTGCACACTGCGCCGGACGTATAGGGAAGCACAAAACGGTTAGAAATGATGTTTGCCGCGTTGGCGAGCGCAACGAGGGAAGCGAGGATCGCGACAATCCACAGCAGAACCTTGAGCGCGCCGGGGAGCGGCAGGATACGCAAGATGGCAACGGCAGCAGGGGCAACCGTGGCAACGGGCAACAGCTTGGCGATGAGCGCACGATAAGAAGCATAGGGCTCGCGGGCGAGCAGCTCAGCACGGGGAGAGTCGTAGTGTGCGACAACGACCACCGGGCGGTTGCGCGGAGACGCGAGCGGGCCCGAGGCCTTGTGGTAGGCGATGACATTTTGGCTCACGCCCGTCTTGCCCAGGCGCGAAACCACGGGGTGGCCCGTGCGTTCGAGCACGTAAAGAACGGCGCCGGCAATGGCCAGCAAGGTGCCGACCAAGCCGATGCCGCCGCCGATGCCCATCAGTAGGGCGCCGGCAAACGCAAGAATACCGGTAACGGCAAATGCCAACCTACTGGGCGCCGGGGCATTGAACTCCTGAACCTCTGGATCAAAGCCGTGGTTGCGGAAGATCTGAGCGATATCCTCGGCAGCCAAGCGCTCTTCTTCGCTGCATGCCGGCGTAATGCCGGTGTTCTGCAGCAGGTGGTTAATATAGTTCTGGGTGTTCGCCATGTGCGCTCCACATCCATAATCCGACAAATAGGCCCAATGCATGCACATTAGAACCGTATATAGTCGAAAGTATACCCCGAGCGAGCGCAAACGACCGAATTCGGGCCATCTTAACGCCCCGAGCGGACAAGGATATAGCCTAATCTCCATATCGGACTAAAATCATGGCAGCAAACCACCTTCTCATGCGAGGACTCTATGACGGCAAGCGACGCGACCGCGACAATTAAAAAGGAAAATTCGGAGCCCAGTTTCGATAAAACGGCTCAGCGCATCCTCAATCTTTTCTTTGTGCTCAACAGCTCCCCCGAACCGCTGACGACCGAGCAGATCGTCTTGGATTCTGACCTGGGATATGGCTCGGGCAACATCGACTCTGATAAGCGCAAGTTTCGGCGCGATCGTGACAAACTGCTCGAACGCGGCATCCTAATCAAGGAGGTTCGCCCTGCCGGCGCGCAGGAGACCGAGGAAAGCTCGTGGACAATCGACCGCGAGCACACGTTTGCAGCAGGTGGCCTCATCACCGCAGACGACGCCGACATCCTACTCAACGCCATCGACCAAACGCTTGCAAGCGGCTCTTCCACCTTTGCCGCACCACTTGCCGATATTCGCTCCAAGATTGCCTACCTCACCGGCAGGACGACGGCGGACGAGGCGACGATCAGCCGCTCTCCCACCGTCGATGCGGTTTGGAGCGCCTTTGCCGAGCGATGCGCGCTGCGATTTTTATATCAGAACGGACGCGGTGAGCAAAAAGAGCGTACCGTCTGCGTCTACGGCATGTTCGAGCGCGAGGGCGTGGCGTACTTCTGCGGCCTCGACAATGCCACCGACGACATCAGAACATTCCGCTGCGACCGTATCGTTCGCGCTTGGCGTCCTTCGAAGGCCTACACCATCCCTGCGGACTTCAACCTCAACGACTACCTGTTCTTTGAATTCGATTTTGCCGACCGACCGTCCGTTGCAGCTACGTTCTCATTCGCCCCTCAGACGCAGATCGATATGATCAACGGTCTCACGCGCGGGCGAGGTAAGCTCGCACACACCGATGCGGGATGGATCTGGACCGTTGACGTGCGCGACCTTGAAGCCGCCGCCTCATTTTGCATGGCCCACGCCATGGACGGCATGAGGCCCATGGCCCCCAAATCGCTCAAACAGGCGTGGAACCACCTCATCGAAAGGACGGTGCACGAGCATGCCCGTGCGTAAACTCACCAGCGAGCAGAGGCTCTCGCGCGCCATCGACATCATGGAGGCCCTCTACGCCGCCGGCGAGAACGGCATGACTCGAAACGAGATTTGCAGTCGCTTTGACATCACGGGGGCGTCGCTCGACGAGATTCTCGAGATCGTCTCGACGCTCGCGGACCGAGAATCGGGCGCGCGCATCATCTGCGAATGCCACGGCGAGCGTGTGGTCCTCACCGGTGACGCCGGTCGTGTGCTACCGCTGCGCCTGAGTGCCGCCGAGGGCGCCGTGCTCAACCACGAGCTTGAATCGTTGGGGATCGAGCCGCAGACGGCGGCTCGGATTCGATTTGCTCTTCTACCCGAAGAGCTCGGCTATAACCAGCGCGTCTTTGACACCGTCAACCACGGGTCGCACTGGCAGCAGCTGAGCTGCGCCATTCAGGACGGCGTTCGCTGCCGTATCTCGTATCGCTCGATGGACGATGCACGGCCACGCGAGCGTCTGGTCGACCCCTTGCGCATTACGGCAAACGGCGACCAAACATACCTGATTGCCTGGGACATCGCAGTCGATGAGCAGCGCACCTATCGCATGGATAAAATCGAGGGACTCGCCTTAACGGAAGACTCCGTCGTGCCTCACGCACCGGACGTCGCATCCCTCCACGATTCCCTTGCCCGGACGCAGCGCAGCGCAAAGCTCTTGATGCCATTCGATATGGCGGAGCATCTGGACTGGGCCGGCATCACCCTAATCAAGCGCAGCGGGACAGACATGGCAACGGTAACCGTACATTACGGCTCCGAGCGTTGGCTGCTGAGCCAGATAATCGCAGCGGGCGGAGCCATCCGCATCTTGGATGACCCCGCCCTGTCAAAGCGTCTGTGCGATATGGCAAAAACCCTCGTCTGTCCGCTTTAGCGCCGCCGCTCGTGGCGTGCACGCCACAGCTGTAGATAGTGCCCAATCTGCGCCGATTCGATGCGCTGGTAGGAGCTCGTGGGCAGCGACGTTAAGAACTTCTTGCCATAGCCCTTCGTCACCAGGCGAGGATCCGCCAAGATCAGCACACCGCTATCGGTCGACGAGCGAATCAAACGCCCCGCGGCCTGCTTAACCTCGAGCACCGCCTCGGGCAGCGAATAGCGCGCCCATGCGCGGTCTTCGCGCAGGTTGCGCTCGCACGAGAGCGGGTCCGTGGGGCTTGAGAACGGCAACTTGGGAATGATGACGCAGCGCAGCGTCTCGCCGCTGGCATCAAACCCCTCCCAGAAGGCCTTGAGCGCAAAAAGCGACGAGGTCGGTTCGTTGATAAACCGGTCGCGCAGGCGACGAGGAGATGAGTTGCGCTGCTGGCAGTTGAGCTCCAGACCCGCACGGGCCATCTTGGGCTCAACGCGGGCGTATAGGTCCTCCATGTCGCGCCGATTGGTGAACAACGTGAGCACCGATCCGCCCATGGCAAGATGGGCGTCGACCAGTACGCGCTCGAGCGCCGTAAGATAGCTCTCACGATCGCGCGGATCGGGGATATCGCCCGCAACGACTACAGCCATGTTCGAATCGAAGTCGTAGCTCGAATCCAAGTGCAGCGATGACGACGTTGAAGCACCGATGCGATCAAGGCCGACCGCATGGTTAAAGTGCTCAAAGCTTTTGGACACCGTCATGGTCGCCGAGGCAAAGATAGCCGTGTGAACCTCGGGTAGCCACTCGGTTGCCAAAGCCTCGCCAATGTCGATGCGCTCTGCGGTCATCGACTCTCCGCCGGCACGAAGTCTGCGATTGACCTGCAGCGAATACACGTAGTGCTCATCGGTGCCATCAATGATGAGTTTGAGGTTCTCGGCCAGCTCGTGCAGGCGGCGCGAGATATCACCCAGGTCGACAACAACCTCGGGCTTGTCGGCGGCGACGGCTTGCACCAGCGCGTCGACGCTCTTGTCAGCTTGTTCCAATGCGTCGATGCCAGTGTAGGCCGACTGTAAGAAATCATGCCAGTCGTCTGATTCGCGCAGCTCGGGGCCAATCCATAGATTGGCATTGTCATAACCCCCACGCGCACGGCGGCCGAGCTCGCGAACGCCATCGAACACGTCGGCGATTGCCATGCTCGCGCGGGCAACCGTCGACGTCGCCTTGGCAGTAAGGCCCAGATAGAGCGTAGAGCCCTCGGAGGTTGCCAAATCACGGGAAACCTGGCTTAGCGCGCCGGTGCTCGAGCCACCCAGGCGCTCGAACAGGACGCGTGATTCGTCCGCCGACACCACGCGCGCCCACTGACGGCGCGCCTCGCGCTCGATGGAATGGGCCTCGTCGATTACCCAATGACGAATCGGCGGCAAAATCCTGCCCTCGGCCGCGACGTTGCGGAACAGCAGGGAATGGTTGGTGACCACCACATCGGCATGCGTCGCACGACGGCGAGCGCCGTGGACCAAACATTTATCAGGGAAAAACGGGCAGAGGCGACGAGCACACTCGCGCGAGGCCGTCGTAAAGTCGGGACGGTTGACGCTGCGCCACCGAATGCCGAGCGAGTCGAGGTCGCCATCGGCTGATTGGCAGACGTACGCCATAATGACCGCGACCGCCGTGAGCGTGTCCGCCGGATCGCGCTTGGTGGTAATCTCGACCTGGCCGCGGCTCATGCGCTCAAGCGTGCGCAGGCACGGATAGTGGTCATACCCCTTGAGAGCGCAAAATGACAGACCACCGTCCAGTTGCTCCGCAAGTTTTGGCAGCTCATGGTACATGAGCTGGTCGGCAAGATTGTTCGATTTGGTCGCAATACCAACCGTGATGTTGTTACGGCGTGCTGCCTCGGCAAAAGGCACCAGATAGGCCATCGATTTGCCGACGCCGGTGCCTGCCTCAATTACTCGATGAGTGCCCGTGACCAGCGCATCGCGGACCTCGAGCGCCATCGCGATCTGCTCATCACGCGGCTCGTAGGTGGGATACATGCGATTGACCAGGCCACCTGGCGCATAGTCTGCCTCGATCTCCTCACGACTCGGCATCTTGAGAACCGGCAGTTCATCGGCGTCCACCCGATCGTCGGCGCGATCGGCCTTGAGAACGTCAGCACGAGCGGCGCTGAGAGAGAAGATGGAACCAGGGTTCTGCCCTGCCAAGAATGAGAAGATAGGACGATAGGACCAAGGCACGTCCGGATGCATGTCGGCTAGGCGCGCCATGAGGCCCTGGGGCAAGTCGGTGAGCGCCACGAGCAACACGCGCCATACGCCACACAGGGCGTCGACGTCGGCATTGGCACGGTGTGATACCGAGTCGCAGCCAAACAGATCGGCCATAAAAGACAGCTTGTGCGAGGCCAGGCGCGGAAGCGCGATGCGCGAC
The DNA here is from genome assembly GCF_003464565.1 of Collinsella sp. AF14-35. Classification (NCBI taxonomy): domain Bacteria; kingdom Bacillati; phylum Actinomycetota; class Coriobacteriia; order Coriobacteriales; family Coriobacteriaceae; genus Collinsella; species Collinsella sp. AF14-35. Next base: position 26,793 of record NZ_QRZD01000017.1, on the reverse strand, counting down.
AGCGCCAGCGAATCGATCCAAATATCGCTCACGTTGACGCCGCCTTTGACCGACTCGATAAACGAGCGGTCGAACGTGGCGTTGTGTGCGATCACCGGGCAGCCACCGACAAAATCGGCGAGAGCGGCGACGGCCTCAACCGCCGACGGGGCATCTGCAACATCGGCATTTGTAATGCTCGTGAGCTCGGTAATCTCGGCGGGAATCAGCTGCCTGGGATGCACGAAGGTATCGAAGCGGTCGATGACCTCGCGGCCCGAAAGACGGGCCGCCGAGATCTCGATCAGCTCGTTGTCCTGCACCGAAAGACCCGTGGTCTCGGTATCGAGGATAATCACATCTTCCTCGATAAGGCCGAAGGACTGCGTTTTGGCGCGGTCGGCAAGCGTGGCATAGGAGTCGATGACAAACTGCGGCGTTCCCGACGAAACCGCGTCCTCGATTAGCATGCAATGCCCGCTCGACGAAGGCCCATACGGATCAGGCTGTCACAGACCTGCGGGAACGTCATGTCGTCGGTGTGGCGGATCTCATCCGGATACAGCGACGTATCGGTCATGCCGGGAATGGTATTGGTCTCGAGGATAACGGGGCCGTCCTCGCTCACAATAAAGTCGCTGCGCGAGATACCCAGGCAACCGAGGGCCTTGTGAGCGGCACAGGCAAGTTCCTGAGCGCGAGCGTAATTCTCGGGTGAAATCTGCGCCGGAATGCGATGGATATCCGTAGGGTCGACATACTTCACGTCCAGATCGTAGAACTCGCAGTCCTCGGGCTTACGAATCTCGACAATCGGCAGGGCGCGTACGTCATCTTCGCCGTATACGCCGACGGTGATCTCGGTACCCTCGATGCACTTCTCGACCAGCACTTTGTCGCCGTACTCAAACGCCTTGGCGATTGCCGCGGGCAGCTCGGAGGGCTCATGGACCAGGGAAATGCCATAGCTGGAACCGTTGACGGCCGGCTTCACAAAGCAGCGCTCGCCACAAACCTCGACGATGTGATCGATATCGACTTCGTCGCCCACCTCGAGCGCAAGGCCGGGGGCAATGGGAATGCCCGCCTTGGCATATAGGAGCTTAGAGACCTCCTTGTCGGCACCGCAGGCGCTGGCAAGTACGCCCGAGGCCGTGTAGGGGATACCCAGGGTCTCCATGGCACCCTGCATGGCGCCATCCTCACCGCCGGCGCCGTGCATGGCGATAAATGCCACATCGAATCCGCCGGTCGCCATGGTTACCATAAAGTCATCAGCGGCCGTGTCAAGCAGCTCCACCGAGGTGTAGCCGGCTTCCTTCAGTGCCACCACAACGTTCTTTCCCGAATCGAGCGAGATCTCGCGCTCGGCGGAATGACCGCCCGCCAAGACCGCTACGTGCATGTTCTCTAGGCTTTTACCCGGCATGGGCAGACTCCTCCTCTATAATTTCTGCAGCTGATACCATATTGTAACGATACCCTCTACGTTTCCCCAAAATCGAAAGGCTTCCATGAATCCCAAGACTAAATCTCAGGACATTCGCGACTTGAGCCAAAACGATATTCGCGAGCTCGTGGCCGAACTTGGCCAGCCCGCCTTCCGCGCGAAGCAGCTCATCGAATGGGTCTTTGAGAAGAACGTTTGTTCGTTTGACGATATGACCAACCTTCCCAAGGCTTTCCGTGAGCAGCTTAAAGAGGCTTTTGCCTTTGATACGCCGACTGAACTCACCAAGCAGGTTTCCAAAGATGGCTCGCGCAAGTATCTGCTCGAGTTCCACGATGGCATTTCCGTCGAGACTGTCGGCATGCCCCGTCGTAACAAACTTTCCGTCTGCGTTTCCACCCAGGCAGGCTGCGGCATGGGCTGCGCCTTTTGCGCTACCGGTCTCAACGGCCTCAAGCGCTCTCTGACCGCTCAAGAGATCGTCGACCAGGTGCTTCATGTATCCAACGACTTTGGCGAGCGTGCCACAAGCGTTGTCTTCATGGGCCAGGGCGAGCCGTTTGCCAACTACGACGAGGTTCTCAAGGCATTGCGTATCCTCAACGACCCCGATGGTATCGGTATCGGCGCTCGTCACCTCACCGTCTCTACCAGCGGCGTTATTCCCGGTATTCGCAAATTTGCCGACATCCCCGAGCAGTTCACGCTTGCCGTTTCCCTGCATTCCGCCATCCAGTCGACGCGCAATAAGCTCATGCCCGGTGTTAAGAAGTACACGCTGCTTCGCCTTCACGAAGCGCTTCAGCTCTACACCGAGAAGACTGGCCGCCGCCCGACCTATGAGTATGCCATGATCGAAGGCGTCAACGATACGAATCCCGAGATGCAGGCACTCTGCGACTTCTGCGAGGGAACGCTGTGCCACGTTAACCTGATTCAACTAAACGACATCGAGGGCAGCCCGCTCAAGCCGTCGCCGATTCATAAGGTTGAGGATCTTCAGCGTCGTCTTGAGTCCCGTGGCATCGAGACCACGATTCGTAACTCCCGTGGTAACGATATTGACGCCGCTTGCGGACAGCTGAAACAGCGCTTCAAAGTTCAGAAGAACGCATAGGGGAGTCTTACTCCAAAACGTTTCATGTGAAACATCGAACGGCCCCGGTTGCAGGATATGCAACCGGGGTCGTTTCATTATTGACATCAATTTTGGACCAGCTGCTACCTTTCCCATTATTTACGGACAAAATAAGGGGCCCTTGTCTCATGAATCAGACAAGGGCCCCTTAAAATATGCAGGGTAATTGTTAGGTACCTAATAGCCTACATTTTCCCATTGGTTGCTAACCCAACCTTGATTAATCTTAGGATTATTCGTTACCTGAGCAGTGCGCATGGCAACATCTTCTGTCATAACATCCATTTTCTTCTTTGACGTATCAACGATATCTTGCGCGCCACGAAGCAAACGACCTCGAAGTTCATCGTCTGTCGCGATCTTATAGCCAGCAAAGGCACCAGCCGCGACAGTCGTCGCCAATGCAATCGCAGTAAAAATCTTATTCCTCATCTTGGTCACCTTGATCAAACTGAATCATTTCACCAAGAATACGAGAGAGCTCTTCCTCGTCTTTAAACTCAATCTCAATCTTATTCTTTCCACGCGAGCTCTTCACACGAACGTTGGTATTAAATACCTGACGAAGTACACGCGCAGCCTTTTTAAAAGACTGAGGCGTTGCAGGCCGTGGCGTCTTAGTTGTCTCTCCGGCAGAAAACAATGGAGCAAGATTTTCTGTCGCTCTTACGGAAAGGCCCTCCGCAACAACCTTCTCTGCAAGTCGAATTCGCGCGTCCTCATAGGGAACTGCAAGAATCGCACGTGCATGTCCAGCAGTTAGTTTACTCTCAAAAATCATCTGCTGAACTACTTCGGGGAGATCGAGAAGGCGCAGCGAGTTTGTAATTGCAGAGCGTGACTTGCTTACTGCTTTCGACAATGCCTCCTGGGTCATACCGCTGGCATCGATAAGCTGGCGATAGCCCTTAGCCTCTTCGACGGGATTCAGATCAGAACGCTGAAGGTTTTCGATAAGAGCAAGAGCCAGCATCTCTTCATCATTAACATCTTTAATGATGACAGGCAGTTCCTCAAGACCAGCAAGCTTTGATGCCTGATACCGACGCTCACCAGCGATGATCTCATAGCCGTTTCCATGCTTGCGAACCAAGAGCGGCTGCAAAACGCCATGCTCTTGGATTGACTCGCTCAACTCGCGAAGTTCAGTTTCATTAAAATGAATTCGCGGTTGATTAGGGTTGGGAACGATATCCTCAATAGGTAGTTTTGTTACAGATGCGGCATTTGAAGCAGATACAGCAGAACCACCGGTCTCATACTCGGCCTCTGAGACCAAAGCATTGAGTCCACGTCCCAATCCGCCACGTTTCTTTACACTAGGCACGCTTGATCACCTCTTTTGCAAGGTTCATATACGCTTTTGCACCCTTATTTTGAGGTGCATAGGTAATTACCGGTTCTCCAAAAGACGGAGCTTCGGAGATTTTAACCGTACGGGGGATTAGCGTCTTAAATGCCTTATCACCAAAGTACGATTGAACCTCCTCAACAACCTGATTCGATAGAGAAGTACGCGAGTCATACATGGTCATAAGCACACCATAGGTGTCTAAGCCCTTGTTCAGACGTGATTTGACCATCTTCATTGACTCTAGCAGCTTCGTAACGCCCTCGAGTGCGTAGTACTCGCACTGGATCGGAATCAAAACGCTGTCTGCTGCGGTCAAGGCATTGATAGTAAGCAGGCCGAGCGAAGGAGGACAGTCAATGAAAATAAAATCGAACTCGTCCTGAATCGGCTCAAGCAAATCTTTGAGGCGGGTTTCACGAGCAATTGCGCTTACGAGCTCAATTTCGGCACCTGCAAGCTGAATCGTAGCTGGAATTACGAATACCTTTTTGCAATTTGTATCAAGAACAAGCGATTCTGCCGGCACATCATTCAACAATGCATCATAGATGCAGCGATCAAGGTCTTCTTTTTCAATTCCAAATCCACTGGTGCTGTTTCCCTGCGGATCAAAATCGACAATCAGTGTCTTACGACCCTGCTCACCCAGTGCTGCTGCAAGGTTCACAGCCGTCGTTGACTTACCGACGCCGCCTTTTTGATTGATGATTGCAATGATACGCGTGTCTTTTGCGCTCTTAGAACGCTTAACGTCGCGAAATCCCACGGTCCCTCCTGGTGTGTATTAAAGCTGTCAAACGGAGGATGTTTCACGTGAAACATTCCGATTCGATATCAACCGCCATGTTTCACGTGAAACACTGCAAGTTGTTAGTATCCATTATGTTTCACGTGAAACATCTAGGCAAGCGGATTCTTCTTTGCCATGCCATTTGCACGAGGCAATGAAACGGATGTCGGATGACTCTTTTTAAGAACAATGAACTCCCTGTGGCCCAAGCCCTCAGGCAAATCGATTGCGTCATTCAGAAGCAAAGTGAAGCCGCAAATCTTAGCTGCTGACATGCCGGAAGCAAGCTCCTCATCCGAAGGATTACCCTTGGTGATAACAAATAACCCTCCGTCTTTGAGGAACGGAGCAGCATACTCAACAAGAATCGGTAGAGGGGCAAGTGCGCGGGCGGTTACGACAGAAAACTGCTTCTTATGGCTTCGAGCATATTCTTCAAGGCGATCATGAACCGCATGAGCATGTTTCAATCCAAGAACATCAACAAAAGAATTGACAGCATCAACCTTCTTACCAACAGAGTCAATATAAGTAGCTTTACGATGCGTGGTTATGGTTAACGGAATACCAGGGAAGCCCGCACCTGTTCCCATATCGAGCAAAGCTCCCTCAGGAGCCTTATTGATATAGGGGAGCAAAACAAGTGAGTCGAGGATATGAAGTACCGCAGCATCTTCTATGTTAAGAATACGGGTGAGATTGGTTGTCTTATTTGTTTCCAGAACCAAATCCAAATGTTGAATACATTTCCTCAGCTCAGTATCAGTTACGCTCAAGGAATACTCTTTGCAATAGGAAGTTAGACGACTCAACATCTCGTCAGCCTGCTGATCAGTAAGTACTAACAACGAAAGCTCCTTTCTGACAAAAATCAGTGTATCGAGAACTTTTGACAAAAAAGGGGACGTGGAAACCACGTCCCCTTAGCATAAGCTCGAGTAGATTATCGAGCAACAATCACCACATGGCGATCGGGGTCAGAACCCTCAGAATGAGTATCGACGGCGTCATTGCCACGAAGTGCAATGTGAACCAGTCGGCGCTCGTAGGCATTCATGGGCGGAAGCGAAACACTCTTATGAGTGCGGATGGCACGCTCGGCAGCAGACTGAGCCATGGAGGCAACCTTGTCCTGACGGCGGCTCTTGTATCCCTCGACGTCCACTACAACCGGATACCTAAAGCCGAGCTTGCGGCTCACCAGCAATGAGAACATAACCTGAAGGGCATCAAGGGTGCGACCATGACGGCCAATGAGAACAGCAAGGTCGGGAGCCGTTACATCCAGAATCAGCTCACCCTCGTCGCCCTCATACTCATCGATAGGAGAGTTGGCGGCATCGAAGTGCGAAAGGACGGAACGCAGGATGGAAATCGCGACATCGGCAATGGTGTCGAGCTCCTCGTCGGTCAGCTCTTCACCAGCCTTGTAGCGCTGTGCAATCTCGGGATAATCGCCCGCGACCTGCGGGGCAACCTCCTCAAGCATATCCTCGATGATCTCTTCAGACATAACGTACTCCAAAAGTTAGGTACCTAAATAAGATTGATATCCCACTACTTCTTCTTGTGCGGGCGCGGCTTCTTCTCGCGACGAGTGACCTCAACCTGCAGCGGCGCGTTCTTAAGGCGCTCCTCCTCATCGGCCTTCGCCTTGTCGATGACCTTCTGCGTCACAAAAATCTGCTGGATAACCTGCCAAGCAGACGAGACGTCGTAGTACAGCAGAACACCAACGGGAAGGCTCCAGCCCACCCAAAGCATCATGACCGTCATGACAACGGCCATCATACGCATGCTCTGAGCCTGCTGGCCGGTCTGGTTGCGCGACATATAGAGCTGCGGAATCAGGGTCAGGACAGCGAACAGGATCAGGCAGACCAGCGCAGGCAGCGCGACCATAAAGCCATCGGCAAAGGAGGCACTCGGCGTGGTGGTCAGGTCGGGCAGAATATTAAAGAACGAGAACGTGCCGTCGTTAAAGTAGTCCGGCAGGTTACGCAGCAGCGTAAATAGGGCGAACAGGACAGGCATCTGAATCAACAGCGGCAGACAACCAGCCATCGGGTTGAACTTGTTCTCGCTGTAGAACTTCTGCATTTCCTCAGCCTGACGCTGGGGATCGTCGGCATAGCGCTCCTGGATCTCGAGCATCTTGGGCTGCAGCACCTGCATGCGTGCCGTCGACTTAGTCGACTTGAGCATAAGCGGCGTCAGCAGCAGACGGATGATGACCACCAGGATGATAATGGACAGGCCCCAGTCGACCGCAAAGGTCTGGATGAGCTTGAGCAGCTCGAAAAGGATGTTAACGATCCAATCCCACATGTAAGTTTTCCTCCGATAGCGAGTGCCCGCTAGGGCACAGGGTCATAACCGCCGACGTGCAGGGGATTGCAGCGAGCGATGCGCCTCACGGCAAGCCAGCAGCCTCTCAAAACACCGTACTTCTCAATCGCCTGGACGGCGTATTGCGAGCACGTTGGGTAATAAATGCAGGCGTCAGGCAATAAGGGCGAAATAACCTGTTGATATATGCGAATAGGAGCGATGGCAACACGTCGCAAAACGTGATTGCTCATCGCTCCTCCCCGGCAACGCCGGCGCGTTTCATAAGCGAACGCAATGCATTGTCCATCTCCTGCGGCGAGGAAACCCTCGTCTTGGGAGTTGCGAACAAGATGATGTCATAACCCGCAACGGGAAATCCACAGCTGCGGGCGGCCTCGCGCATCACACGCTTAGAACGGTTGCGCACGACAGCACAACCGAGCCGTTTAGCACCAACGAAGGCGACCCTTCCGGAGTCGCCTTCGCCAACCGATTCACATATGGTCATTCGAATCAGAGGGTGATTGAAACGACGCCCCTGACTGAACACATGCTCGAAATCTTGCCGAGACTTAATAGTCTTCATGCGAGATGTGTGTATCGCTGCTAGACAGTGAGACGCTTGCGGCCCTTGGCGCGACGACGGGCGAGCACGGCACGACCACCCTTAGTGGCCATACGGGCACGGAAGCCATGGGTCTTGGCACGCTTACGCTTATTAGGCTGATACGTACGCTTCATCTTAAGTTCCTCCTGCTGCATTTCGAGTGTCCGCGGGGGCGCGGACGCAGATATAGACACGTGAGCTTGAAGATTGTAGGGAAATCAATGTTCAAATGTCAAGAAATCAAAGGTAAAAGGTTGCGCAGTTCACACGGTTCCCCCATAAGCCGAGCTCGATTTAACGGTGCATGGCAACTTTTCACGATATTTCATCGAGTTTTCAACAGGTCATGTTGGCAATGTTGAGAACTTTTCGTCCGTTTTCCAAAGTTTTCAACAGGTTTTGAAAAGTTGTCGAAAGATGAGAAACATTGCACGGTGAGCTACTATTTGTTCGAAACCTTTTGAAAGATTGCGAGCGGCATGTCTGACGACTTTTACACCATGGTCGATTCCGGAGACCCGGCACCCGACAACGAGCACATCACCGGCGTGCGCGAAGAGCGTGAGGAAGGCGAGCAGACGACCACGCAGGCGCCAAAAGCCATGTACGCCGCGCGCATCGCCGTCTATGACGATATGCTGTCGACACCGCGTGTGATCGTCATTGATCCGCAAGATGTCCGCACGTATTTGGAAGAGACGACCAACACCGTCTACCAGTGCATGAAAGAACAAGGTGGCCATATCTCGCTCATGGTCATCCGCGAGATTGTCGAAAACTTTATCCACGCGCACTTTGCCGAGCCCATCATCTCGATTCTGGACGGCGGAGACACCATCCGCTTCGCTGATCAAGGACCCGGCATCGACGACAAGGAGCGTGCTTTCGACTTTGGCGTTACCAGCGCAAACAGCAAGATGAAGCGCTACATCCGTGGAACCGGAGCAGGGTTTCCCATGGTGCAGGAGTATTTGGAAAACGCCGGCGGGGCCGTGTCCATCGAGGACAACATGGGCAACGGCACCGTGGTTACGGTAAGCCTGGACCCTAAACGCGTGCAGGAAATAGAGCGTGCCGGCGGACGCGGTGCTGCCGTGCGGCCCGAGACGGAGCAGCCCACATATCCCCTGCCGGGAGCTTTTGCGCAGCAGCCCATGGCAACGCAACAGATGCAGCCCCCCGTGGGACAGATGCAGCAGCCCGGAATGCTTCCTACACAAGAGCCCCAGGCGGCATCGATGTCGATGCCGCCAAACGCGCCAGAGGCCATGCCGCTGGCGGATCAGGATGCAGCAGCAATGCAGCAGGCGACGGGGGCACCGGGTGGCCAGCAAATGGGCTATCAGCCGTACCAACAGGGATATCCATATCAGCAGATGCCGCCACTGGGGTATGGCCAGCAGTTCCCGCAGCAGTACCAGCAGGGATATCAGCAGCCGTACCAGCAGATGCCGCAGCAGCAGTACAACCCCTGGGCCCAGCAGATGACTCCGCAGCCTTACCAACAGTGGCCTCAAAGTTTTCAACAGCAAATGCCGCCGATGCAGAGTTCTCAACAACCAGCAGCTCAAATGATGTATCCTAATGCAGCAAATCAGTATGCGCAGCCACAACCGGACGTGTTCGTAAGCGATCGCGGCAACGCCGCGCTGGGCTATCTGGCGCAAAATCAAGCGTGCGGTGCTACCGATCTGGCGAGGGCGTTTGGAAACTCGGCCCCCACTTGGTCACGCACGCTCAATGACTTGGCGCAGGCCGGCTTGGTCATCAAGCATGGCCAGAAATACCATCTGACCGAACTCGGCGCCGCTCGCGTGCGAGCTCAGAGCTAAAGAACGGGAGAGACAGTGGACGAGGAAGCAAGCATCATCCTGGGGGATGCCATCGCCTTTTGCCAGCGCGACGGCCAAGATGCACGCCTCATCAACATGCTGGGGCAATCGCGCGCCATAAGCCTGACCGAAGATACGCTCACGATCGAGGCCCCCTCGCGCTTTGCCATCGCGCAGCTCAAAAAGCATCAGCCGACTATTGAGGCCTATCTGGAAGAAATCGCCTTTGCACCGATTGCGCTCGACATCGTGGCACCGCAAGGAGCCGTGGCGGAATCCGCTGCTGCGACGGCGCCCACCGCGGCTCCCGCTGCCTCCCCGGCGGTGCCGGCCTCCGCAGGCGACGTGCCGACAATCGAGCACCAGCACGGCGATGTTTCCCGTGAAACCATGGCACCGTTGCCGACCGCGGCGGCGACGTCAACGAACGCACCCGTCACGCACATGCCTATCGCTCACGACGCAGCGGCGGGCGCGGATTCGGGCATTGCAATCAAGAACACGCTCTCGGCCGATGATTTTCGTCGCATGATGAACCAGATGAAGGGCGGAGCGCCGACTAAGTCCACGCAAGCTGCGACCCCCGCTTCACCCATGCCGGCACCGACCGTACCGGCCGAGCAGAATGCGGATGGAGCCCCGCTCGCCGCGAACTCAAAATTTACCTTTGAGAACTTTGTCTACGGCCCCGAGAACAGCCATGCCTATCGCTCGGCACTCAAGTTTGCCGCCCTCGCGGACGAGCGTGGCACGTGCACATCACTGTTCATCTACGGCAAATCGGGCCTGGGCAAGACGCACCTGCTGCTTGCCATCAAAAACGAGCTCGCCGAGAAGTCGCCCGAAATCAAGGTCAAGTATGCCAACTCCCAGGCATATCTGGACGACCTGATGACCGAGTTCGACCGCCAAAAGAAGAGCAACGCCCCTATCATGCAGGCATACCACGGCGTGGACGTGCTCATCATCGATGACATCCAAAACATCATCGGCAAGCGCGCGAGCGTGGACTACTTTTTCCAGCTCATGGACGAGTTCATCCGCAACAACAAGAAGGTCGTCATCGCGGCAGACCGCGCCCCCAAGGACCTGAGCATGGACGAGCGTCTGACCAGCCGCTTCAACGCCGGCATGCTCTGCTTGGTCGCAGAGCCCAGCTACGAGATGAAATACAAGATCTTGCAGCGCTATTACGAGAACACCATCGTCGCCGCTCCCGAGGCAGGCGACGACTCGCTGCTGGCGGCCTATGGGGGCGACGGCGGGCACCTGACCGACGAGCACTTTAAACACATGGCCGAGGTCTCGGGCACCAACATCCGCGAACTCGAGAGCTTCTGCGAGCGCTGCGCCGGCGAGGCGGGCGACCGCGAGCGCGAGGGCGGGGAGCTCACCTTTGACGATATCGACGCCATCGCCAGCCAGTACTTTGACACATCGGCCAAAAAGATCAACGTCCAGACGGTTCAGTCCGTCATCGAAGAGCAGTACGGCGTGACGCACGAGGAGCTCATCGGCCCGCGTCGCAACGCCAATATCGCCAAAGCACGCCATATCGCTATCTACCTGGCCATCGAGATGTGCGAGATGACGACCACGGCGGTGGGCGCCGAATTTGGCAACCGCAACCACTCGACCGTCAGCACGAGTTACAAAAAGGTCCAGAAGATGATCCAGGAAGACCGGACTGTTACCGAAGACCTCAAGTCGCTGCGCGATAAAATTACACTGCGCTCGTAGGTAAATGGACACAGCTGTTGAAAACTTGTCGAAACCACGGGCATAAGGTGTCTAAAACCCAACCCGCGGTGATGAAAAGTTTTGCGCAGGTTTTGAACGTGGAAAACCACCCCTGTTGCACACAGGTTGCTGTCGATTCTCTTTCTGGGTCCGACCTGCGTCTTTGGGAGTAATCAACAGTTTCGTCAGTGCTATTACTATTATTAAGATATTTATATCTATAGAAAGGTATTAAAAGATGAAGTTCACCGTCAGCCAGAGCTCGCTTACACAAGCCATCGGCGTCGTTATGAAGGGTGTCGCTTCGGCATCCACCCTCCCCATCCTGTCGGGCGTGCTCGTTAAGGCCCAAGACGGCATCTTGGAATTCCAGACCTCTAACTACACCATCTCGATCCGTCATCGCATCGCGGCGCATGTCGAAGAAGAGGGCGAGATGGTTATCCCCTGTAAGATGCTCTCCAATATCACCAAGACCCTCCCCGATGCCCCGGTCACCTTTGAGCTGTCCGAGCGCCAGGTGCTGATTGGTTGCGAGAAGAGCTCTTTTAGGCTGAACACGCTCGATGCCAATGACTTCCCCGAGTTTCCGGCCTATGCCATCGAGAGTGCCGTGGAGCTGCCGACCGATGTCTTGTCCGAAATGGTCGGCCGCGTGTGGCGCGTCACCTCGACCGACAAGGCTCGCCCCATCCTGGGCGGCGTGCACATGAAGGTCGAGAACAACACCGTACGCCTGGTGGCGACCGATTCCTTCCGCTTGGCCGTGTGCGATACGCAGGTCGAGACCTCGACCCTCGAGGGCTCCTTTGAGCTCAACGTTCCGGCTGACGCCTTTAACGACGCGCTGAACATCATGGCCAGCCAGGCGACCATCATGATCGGGGCTACCGACACCCAGGTCGTCTTCGAGGCCGGCAACACCACCTACGTGTCGCGTCGCATCGAGGGCGTGTACCCCAACTACAAGCAGCTCATCCCCGATTCGTGCGTGACGAGCGTCAAGATCGACGTAGCCGCCTTTAACGCCGCCCTTAAACGTGTGGCCGTTATCGCGAGCGCCAACCCCGCTGTCAAGTTTGAGATTGACGTCGAGAACGGCCAGATGGGCCTGTCCTCCATTTCCAACGACCAGGATCTGGCGCAGGAGACGATCGATGTCGAAGCCGAGGGCGAGTCGGGCACCATCGCCTTCAACTACCACTACATCTTTGGCTGCCTCAATGCCCTATCCAAGGAGAAGGAGATCACGCTGGAGCTCAAGAGCTATTCGCAGGCTGGCATCTTCAAGTCCTACGACAAGATCAACTACCTGTACCTGGTCATGCCGGTACGCATCTAGCACTGACCATGACCATGTTCGCACGCGATCTTTCCGTTGCGCGCTATCGCAGCTTCGACAGCTATCGCCTTGCCCTGAGCGACGGTGTGACAGTGCTCGCGGGTCCCAACGCGGCGGGAAAGACCAACCTCATAGAGGCGCTGCAGCTGCTGACGAGCGGCGCCTCGTTTAGGCATCCGACCGCAGCAGAGCTCGTGCACGACGGCACGGGCTCATGCAAGGTCGAGCTGAGGCTCGAAGGTGATGGGCGTGTGCTGGACATGGGACTGAGCGTGGAAGACGGCAAGCGTTCGTTTAGCCGCAACGGCAAGCGCTGCGCTGCGTCCGGCGTGCGCGGGGTGCTGCCGAGCGTGCTGTTTTGCCCGGACCACCTGGATATGGTCAAGCGGGGCGCCAGCGTGCGCCGCACCGCACTTGATGACTTTGGCGTTCAGCTGAGTGCGCGCTATGCCGATCTGGCCAGTGCCTACGGGCGCTGCGTGACCCAGCGCAATGCCCTGCTCAAGGAGACCTGGTGCTGCCGCGAGATGCTCGGCGCCTGGAACGAATCTATCGCCCGCGCCGGTTCGGCCCTGCTCGTGCATCGTCTGTCCCTGCTCGACCGGCTGTCGGGTCATGTGCGCGATGCCTATGGCCGCGTGGCATCCGGCGAGCCCGCCGGCGTGTCCTATGTGTCCACGCTTGGCGACCTGCCTGGCACCGAGGATCGCGACGAGCTCAGGGGCTGGGCGTATGAGCGCATGCTCTCGGCGCTCGATGAGCGCGCCGACGAGGAGATTCGCCGCGGCGTGACGCTCGTGGGTCCGCATCGCGACGAGATCGAGTTTTCCGTCGCGGGCCGGTCGGCCCGTTCATTTGCCAGCCAGGGCCAGCAGCGAACGCTGGTGCTTGCCTGGAAGGTGGCAGAAGTGGCCGTGGCGCGCGATATCCTGGGCACCGCGCCGCTGCTGCTTTTGGACGACGTGATGAGCGAGCTCGACGCCGGGCGCCGAGGCGCTTTTCTGCAGCTGATCGGTGATGATATCCAGACGGTCATAACCACCACCAATCTGGGGTATTTTACCGATGACCTGCTTGATCGAGCCAAGGTGGTGAGCATGGGTGGGACGTGCTAATTACGAGCGCGAGAACGGAACGGTGGCCTTTGGCGGCTTTTTGGATGCCGAGCGTCAGCGCATCCTGGCGTCCGCGACACCTGAGCGCCGCGCGCAGATGGAGGCTGCAGAGGAGTCTCGTGCGGTCTATCGCGCCTGGAATGCGGTGTGCTCGGGCACGCGCGAGGGACGCCACGTGACGGGCCTGCGCTACCTGCCCGAGTCCAACGAACTGCTGGTGTACCTCGATTCGCCCTCATGGACGCAGGAGATGACACTTTTGCGCGAGATTATCCGCGCGCGCATGGAGCGCGCCGGCGCGCACGTCGACGGGCTGGTGTTCAAGACGACCGCCCCCGGCCACACACCGCCCGCCGCCAAAGAGCGCCTGCGCCCTGCCATGGCCGAGCGTCCGCCGGCTCCGCATGCCGACCTAAGCGGTGCCGAGCGTGCCGAGATCGAGCGCCAGGTGGCACCCATCGAGGACCAAAAACTGCGCGAGGCCCTCGAGAACGCCATGAGAGCCAGTGCCGAGTGGGCCAAGGGCGTGCAGGGCAAAAAAGAGCCTTAAATCGCATCTGGTGGCCTTGTAGAGCCAAATACCCTCGTCCCCGAGGGTATTTTTTTACGATAAACTAGTAAGGCTGTACACATTTTCTTAACTGAAGGAGGACGTGTGGCAAACGAAAACGATTACGATGGCGGCGAGATTAAGATTCTCGAAGGTCTCGAGGCCGTTCGTAAGCGCCCGGGCATGTACATTGGCTCGACGAGCGCCAGCGGTCTTCATCACCTGGTGTGGGAGATCGTTGACAACTCCGTCGACGAGGCCATGGCCGGTTTCTGCACCGAGATTCAGGTGACGGTCCACGCCGACAACTCCATCACGGTCGTCGACAACGGTCGCGGCATCCCCGTCGACGAGCATCCTATCAAAAAGATCCCGACGCTCGAGGTCGTCATGACGATCCTGCACGCCGGCGGTAAGTTCGATAACTCGGCCTACAAGGTCTCGGGCGGACTGCACGGCGTGGGCATCTCCGTCGTCAACGCCCTGTCCAAGCGCGTGGTCGTACAGGTATGCCGCGATGGCAACATCTACGAGATGGAGTTTTCGCGCGGCAAGACCGTCAAGAAGATGGAGGTCGTGGGCACTTCGGAGACGACGGGTACCACTGTCAGCTTCTGGCCCGACGACGAGATCTTCGAGACCTGCATCTACGATTTCGACACGCTGCACAACCGTCTGCAGGAGACGGCATTCCTCAACAAGAACCTCAAGATTGTGCTGACCGACGAGCGCGAGGCGACTCCCCATGTGGAGGAGTTTTGCTATGCCGGCGGCATCATCGACTTCGTCAAGTTCCTCAATGAGGGCAAGGATGTCCCCGAGGCCTTTAAGGAGCCCATCTACATCGAGGGTAAATCGGATCCGGACGCGCCTGTGACCAAGATGGGCGAGGTCGAGGTTTCCCTGCAGTGGAATAGCGGCTACGGCGAGAACGTCATGTCGTTCGCCAACGACATCTACACTCCCGAGGGCGGCATGCACCTTGAGGGCTTCCGCACCGCGCTCACCCGCGTAATCAACGATTACGCGCGCAAGCAGAACCTGCTCAAGGAAAAAGACGCCAACCTGACCGGCGACGATGTGCGCGAGGGCCTTTCGGCCGTTATCTCGGTCAAGCTGCCCGATCCTCAGTTTGAGGGCCAGACCAAGGCAAAGCTCGGTAGCTCCTATATGCGCGCGCTCACGCTCAAGATCGTGACCGACGGCCTCGCCGATTACTTGGAGGAGCATCCCAAGCCCGCCCGCGAGATTGTCAAGAAGGCGCAACAGGCCTGCAAGGCGCGCAACGCCGCCCGCAAGGCGCGCGAGGCGACCCGCCGCAAGAGCCTGCTCGAGACGGCGTCCCTGCCCGGTAAGCTCGCTGACTGCTCGGTGCGCGATGCCGAGCTGACCGAGCTCTTCATCGTAGAGGGTGACTCGGCAGGCGGTTCGGCCAAGGACGGCCGTCGCCGAGACATCCAGGCGATTCTGCCCCTGCGCGGCAAGATTCTGAACGTCGAACGCGTTGGTGACCATCGCGCGTTCTCGAGCGACACCATCCAGTCGCTGATTACCGCGATCGGCTGCGGTGTCACGACGAGTGCCGGCGACGGCGGCGACTTCGATATCACTAAGGCTCGCTACCACAAGATCATCATCATGACCGATGCAGACGTCGACGGTGCGCATATCCGCATCCTGCTGCTGACGTTCTTCTACAAGTACATGCGTCCGCTGATCGATGCCGGCTACGTCTATGTTGCCTGTCCGCCCATCTTTGGCATCAAAGTGCGCAACAAGATCCACTACGTGTATCCCAACGGCCGCCAGCCCGAAGACGAGATCCTGCGCGACACCATCCAGGGTCTGGGACTGAACCCCGACGATAACGACGAGGACGGCAAGGCCAAGGACGGCAAGATCACCAAAAAGCGCAAGGGCTATACCGTCCAGCGCTACAAGGGCCTGGGCGAGATGGACCCCAAGCAGCTTGCCTCGACGACGATGGACCCCAAGACCCGCATTCTGCAGCGTGTGTCGATCGAGGACGCCGTGGTGGCAGACCGCGCCGTGCGCGAGCTGATGGGTTCCGAGGTCGGCTATCGCCGCGAGTACATTGAAAAACATGCGCATGACGCGCGTTTCCTTGATGCTTAAGAGGAGGTAACGTGGCAGACGATATCAACAATAACGAGGGCATGGGCGAGGCCGGCGACGCCGGCATGCCCGACGATCTGAGGCGCCTGCTTGCCCGTGCTGAGCAGGGCGAGGACGGCGATCCGGACGCCTATAACCCCGATGCCGATGATGACGAGGAAGAGGACGACGGTGAGCTCGAGGAGAGCTTTGGCGAAGTCGACCGTGGCGCCTCGGCCGGCGAGGATATCAATGGCGGCCAGCTCCAGATTTCGGAGTTCGGTCGCGAGATGAAGCAGTCGTTTATCGAGTATTCGATGTCGGTCATCACGGCGCGCGCCCTGCCGGACGTGCGCGACGGCCTAAAGCCGGTGCACCGCCGCATCCTGTACGCGATGAACGAGAGCGGCATCTACCCCAACCGTCCGCACAAGAAGTCGGCCTGGACGGTCGGCGAAGTTATCGGTAAGTACCACCCGCATGGCGACTTCGCGGTCTACGAGGCCATGGTCCGCCTGGCGCAGTGGTTCTCCATGCGCACGCCGCTCATCGACGGTCACGGCAACTTCGGTAACATCGACGGCGACGGCGCGGCGGCCATGCGTTACACCGAGAGCCGCCTGGCAAAGCCCGCCATGGAATTGCTGCGTGACTTGCAGAAGGATACCGTCGACTGGCAGCCCAACTACGACGAATCGCTCGCCGAGCCTCAGGCGCTGCCTGCGCGCTTCCCCAACCTGCTGGTCAACGGCAGCCAGGGCATCGCCGTCGGCATGGCCACCAATATCGCCCCGCATAACCTCACCGAGGCGATCGAGGCAACCTGCTACCTGATCGATAATCCCGACGCCACTGTCGACGAGCTCATGCAGATCATGCCCGGTCCGGACTTCCCCACCGGCGCTATCATCATGGGCAGTGCCGGTATTAAGCAGAGCTACGAGACCGGCCGTGGCTCCATTACCGTGCGCGCCAAGGCTCACGTGGAGTCCACCAAGACCGGCCGCAGCCGCCTGGTCTTTACCGAGATTCCCTACATGGTCAACAAGGGCACCCTGCAGGAGAAGATCGCCCAGCTCGTCAACGACAAGCGCATCGAGGGTATCTCGGATATGCGCGATGAGTCCAACCAGAAGGGTATCCGTCTGGTCATCGAACTCAAGAAGGGCGTCATCCCGCAGGTCGTGCTCAACAACCTGTACAAGTACACCTCGCTGCAGACGACCTTTGGCGCCAACAACCTGGCGCTTGTCAACGGCGTTCCCAAATGCCTGAGTCTGCGCGAGATGCTGCAGCACTACATCGACCACCAGGTCGACGTCGTCACCCGCCGCACCCGCTTCGACCTTAAGAAGGCCCAGGCCCGCGCGCATATCCTTGAGGGCTACCTGATGGCCCTTGACCATATCGACGAGGTCATCAGCATCATCCGCTCCTCGCAGACCGACTCCGAGGCCAGCAGCCGCCTGATCGAGCGCTTTGGCTTTACGCCCGAGCAGACCACGGCCATCCTCGAGATGAAGCTGCGCCGCCTGACCGGCCTGGAGCGCGACAAGATCCAGGAAGAGCTGGACGGCCTGCGCCGCGCCATCGCCTACTACGAGGACCTGCTGGCGCACGAGGAGAAGATCCTGGGCGTCATTAAGGAAGAGATGCGCGAGATCTCCAAGAAGTTCGGCGATAAGCGCCGCACCGAGATCAGCCATGTCGAGAAGGACCTGGACGTCGAGGACCTCATTGCCGATGAGGACATGGTCGTGACCATCACCCACACCGGCTATGTCAAGCGCATCCCGGTGGCCGCCTACCGCGCCCAGAAGCGCGGCGGCAAGGGCGTGTCGGGCGTCAACCTCAAAGAGGACGACGTCATCGACGAGATGTTCATCGCGTCCACGCACGAGTACGTGCTGTTCTTCTCGAGCAAGGGTAAGGTCTATCGCCTGAAGGTGCACGAGCTGCCGGTGGGTACGCGCCAGGCGCGCGGTACCGCAATCGTCAACCTGCTGCCCTTCGAGGAGGGCGAGAAGATCGCGAGCGTCATCAGCTGCCGCGAGTTCCCTGCCGACGAGTACCTGATGTTTGCCACCAAGAGCGGCATGGTCAAGAAGACCGTAATGAGCGCATATGACCGCAGCCGCCGCGACGGCCTGATCGCTATCAACCTGCGTGACGACGACGCGCTGCTGAACGTGCGCCGCGTGCGCGAGGGCGACAAGATTATCCTGGCCACCACCGCGGGCAAGGCGATCATGTTCTCCGAGGAGCAGGTGCGCGCCACCGGCCGCGATACTAGCGGCGTTCGCGGTATCGGTATGAAGGACGGCGTGAGCGTTCTGGGCATGGAAGTCACTAACGGCAACGGCGATCTATTCGTCATCACCGAGCGCGGCTACGGCAAGCGCACGCCGGTCGCGGAATACCCGGAGCAGAATCGCGGCGGCCAGGGCGTCTACACCATCCAAATGACCGAGCGTAAGGGCAACCTCGCGGCCATGAAGACGGTGGGCCCGCAGCACGAGTTGTTCATCGTGACGGAGGGCGCGACGGTCATTCGCGTCAAGACCGATGAGATTAGCCAGACTGGCCGCGCTACCCAGGGCGTCAAGATGATGACCGTTGACGACAACGACCGCATCTGCGCCGTAGCCCGCATGACGGCCGCCAAGGAGAAGCCCGAAGGCGAAGCCACAGAAGACGGCTCTGCCCCCGAAGAAACCCCTGTCGAGCTCGCCGACGGCAACGACATGCCAGAGGATCTCCTAGACGAGTAAGAGGCCCTAGCTGGTAGAAAATATCAGACCCCATATATCGGCGGTCGGCGCACTGCGCGCCGACCGCTTTTTTGACAATCTTGAACCTCGCGTCGGCCCCGGCTGCCCGGCGGCATGCGAAGTCGATCGCGAGTTCCGCACGAGCCGGAGAGCACTTAATGTGCTCTCCATGCGAGCAGGACTGTCCGAGCAGGCGACTTCGCATGCCGCCGGGAAGCCGGGGCCGACACCCCTCAAAGATTTTCAAAAAAGTTGTTGACGCGCGCGTAACGACTCGTCTAATATATCCCTTGCGCGATGGACCTGTAGCTCAGTTGGTTAGAGCGTCCGGCTGATAACCGGGAGGTCACAAGTTCGAATCTTGTCAGGTCCACCACTTTCTTTCGCAATAAACACCCCAGCGAGAGCCGAGTCGCCGCTGGGGTGTTTATTACTGTCTCCGTGGGGGTTTAGCTCAGCTGGGAGAGCGCGGGCTTTGCAAGCCTGAGGTCAGGGGTTCGATCCCCCTAACCTCCACCATGATGGACCTGTAGCTCAGTTGGTTAGAGCGTCCGGCTGATAACCGGGAGGTCACAAGTTCGAATCTTGTCAGGTCCACCATCAAAACTGTGAAGAGCCCTGGGGCGTTGCCTCGGGGCTTTTTTCTTACCTACTGAAAGTAGTCAAAAAAGCCCCGCCCCAAATTAACTACTTTGATTTTGTGTGCTGTGCGAAAGTTTGGGTAGTATAGCTATTCAATGCGGCGGGCTGCCGCGTGTTAACCGCTACGTACCGGAGGTGTTCCATGGTTCGTGTCGACATAGAGACCATCGTCATGGCCGCCGGTCCCGTGCCATCGCTTATCGTACTTCGTGAGCGCAGCAGCAAATCGGACTCGCCCGCGCCGCTGCGTTCCCTTTCCATTCAGACTGGTTCGTTTGAAGCTGCTGCCATCAGCCGCGGCATCGATAGCGGCCGCGCTGCGCGCCCGATTACCCATGACCTGCTGCTCGACACCGTCGACGCCCTGGGCGCCAAGCTCGAGCGCATCGAGATCGTTCGCGCCGAGCCGCCGGTGTTCTACGCGACGATCGTCGTACTGGTCGATGGCGAGGAGCGCAAGATCGACGCCCGCCCCAGTGATGCCATTGCCCTTGCCGTGCGCAGCAATGCTCCCATGTTTGTGGAGGACGACATCATGAATCGCCTGGGCACTGTTTCTACCCACGCCGAGGAAGCCGACGACGAGCAGGAGTTCGAGAAGTTCGACGAGTTCGTCCATACGCTCTCCCCCGATGACTTCTAAATGCGGGGCGTCCAGGTTGCGGAGCGTTCGCTGATGGCCGGCGGCATGTCGGCTGAGGCGGCCGCCATCGCGCGTGAAGCCCAGATGCGCTCGGAGGCATCCGAGGCGGCTCGCATTGCCTATGTGACGCAGGCCCGCACGCTTCGCGAGCGCCGCGGCTCGTTTATCAAGATGGTTGTCATCTCCGCCCTTGTCGCGGCAATCTGCTCGCGCCTTCGTGGTACAGTTGGTGCGCTTGGGTTTTCGATCTCTACGGGCCTGGTGATCTGGGGCGTGGTCGACGCGGTAATGCTGACCAGTCAGATCAAGGTGCTCGACAAGCGTGCGGTGGATATGATGCACGCCCGCGACGCTGCCGCCAAGATCGCTGCTGAGGCACAAGAACTGTAACGACGCCGGACTCGATGGGAAGGTCTAAAGATGGCACAGGATATGCAGGACGCCGGTAACGTCTCCGCCGAGCTCGACGCCATGGTGTGCGATCTGATTGGCGCCTTCTTGGACGACCTGGCCGCGGGCGAGAACCCGGGCGTGGTTGTGGCAATTGAGGACGCCGCTTCCAACCGTTATCTGGCCGCACTCGACGAAGATGGCGAGGAGGCATGCTTGGAGGCTGCCACCAACTTTATCTCCGAGCACAAGATGGGTCTTAAGGACGAGGGCCTGGGCCGTATCGCCCGCTATGCCATCGGCTACACCGGCTGCGTCGAGATTGACGGCGGCTATCACGATGCTCTGCTCGTGAGCTTCTTCGAAACCACGCTCGAGAGCGGTTTTTCGGCATACGTGCTGTATGAGGGCATGGGTGCCGGCGATGGTTTTATGTGGAGCGACCCTGAACCTGCAGGTGAGGAAACCCCTCTTATCTAAAATCGCTAAAATAAACGAGTTTTCGGTAAAAGGCTCAATATTCCCGCTGAGCGTTGTATCGCTGGGCGGGTCGCATACGCGTGCCGTTTGTATATGGATAGAAGATAGGGGAACTACATGCGCGTAGACAATCTGAGGAACATCGCCATCATCGCCCACGTCGACCACGGCAAGACGACGATGGTCGACAAGCTCCTGCGTGCCACGGACGCCTTCCGTGCCAACCAGCAGGTCGAGGACCGCGTCCTGGACTCTAACGACCAGGAGCGCGAGCGCGGCATTACGATTCTCGCCAAGAACATCTCTATCGAGTACAAGGACGTTAAGATCAACGTCATCGACACCCCGGGCCACGCCGACTTCGGCGGCGAGGTCGAGCGCGTGCTGCGTATGGCCGACGGCGCCCTGTTGCTGGTCGACGCTTTTGAGGGTCCCATGCCCCAGACCCGCTTCGTGCTGCGTCACGCTATCGACACCGGCCTTAAGATCATGATCGTCATCAACAAGATCGACCGTCCGGGTGCCAACCCCGAGAAGGCCTACAACGACTGCCTGGACCTTATGGCCGACCTGGGCGCTACCGACGACCAGCTTGAGTTTGCCATGGAGCATGTCATCTACGCCAGCGGCGTCAACGGCTTTGCCCGTCATGATCCCGAGGACGGCAACATGGACATGTACCCGCTGCTCGACATGATCATCGACGACATGCCCGCACCCGAGGTTGACGAGACCGCTCCGCTGGCCATGCAGTGCGTGACCATCGATCACTCCAACTTCGTCGGCCGTATCGGCATCGGCCGCGTGTACTCCGGCACCATCCACCAGGGCGACCAGATCTTGGTCGTCAAGAACGACGGCTCCAGCGCCACCGCTACCGTCAAGCAACTCTTTACCTTCGACTACCTGGGCCGTACCGAGTGCCAGGAAGTCGGCGCCGGCGACATTGCCGCCGTTGTGGGCATCGACCGCACCGATATCGGCGATGTCTACACCGACCCCGAGAATCCCGTCGAGCTCGAGCCCATCGAGATCGACCCGCCGACCCTGTCCATCGTCTTTGAGGCTTCGACCTCCCCGCTCGTCGGCCGCGACGGCGATATCGTTGGCGCCCGTCAGCTCAAGGAGCGCCTGTTCAACGAGGCCGAGAACAACGTGACCATGAAGATCGAGGAGCTCGAGGACAAGAGCGGCGTCGAGGTCTCGGGCCGCGGCATTCTGCACCTGTCCGTTCTGATGGAGTCCATGCGCCGCGAGGGCTTTGAGTTCCAGGTCGGTCGTCCGCGCGTTCTGTTTAAGAAGGACGAGAACGGCAACAAGATGGAGCCTGTCGAGCAGGCCGTCGTCGAGTGCCCGGACGAGTACTCGGGCAAGGTCGTTGAGGTCTTCGGCACCTCCGGTGGCATCATGACGAGCATGGATACCTCGGGCATCGTGACGCACCTTGAGTTTAAGATCCCGACGCGTGGCATCATGGGCCTTAAGAACCGCATCATGAACGTCACCCACGGCGAGGGCGTGTTCTACCACACCTTCTTGGAGTATGGCCCCTACGCCGGCGAGATCGGCAACCGTCAGAACGGCGCCATGATCTCCATGACCACCGAGAAGGCCGTTGCCTACGCCCTGGGTACGCTGCAGGAGCGCGGCCAGCTGTTTGTTGAGCCGGGCACCGAGTGCTACGAGGGCATGATCGTGGGCGAGCGCAGCAAGGCCGGCGACATGGTCGTCAACATCGCCCGTACCAAGAACCTGGGCAACCAGCGTTCCTCGACCTCCGATATTTCCGTGCAGCTGGTGCCGCCCCGCACCTTCTCGCTGGAGGAGGCGCTGGAGTACATCGCCGATGACGAGCTGGTGGAGATCACTCCCAAGAATATTCGCCTGCGCAAGCGTCTGCTCAATGCCACCGACCGCAAGAAGGCCGCCGTCCGTGCCGGTCAGGTCAACAAATAAGCGCTGGGGCTTATAACTGCCAATAAGAAAGGGCGTCGACCGCAATGGTCGGCGCCCTTTTTGGTGCAATGGGATCAGGTTGCTTTGCGCCACCACAAAGGTGCCTGGCCCTTTTGTGGTGGTTGGCGGCTAGGCGGTGGGGAGTCCTGGCGTGTTAGCCGGCTGCTGCGGCTTGAGGTGGGCGTTGCGCCAGATGATCTGGATGGCGTAGCCGAGCGTGAAGACGAAGGCTACACCGCTGACAAAGTTGCCCATAAGAGGAAGTGCCGTGAGTGCGCCCGCGACGATACCGCCCACGGCGGCCATGGCGTAGCGGTTTTGGTTGTGTCCGACCATGCGCGCGACCGCGGTGCCCGTAAATGCCGCCGAGACCAAAGCGATGCCGATGACGCCGCACATGAGGGCGGCGGCGAGCGACAGGCCTGCAATCGAGATGATGAGCAGCAGCACGGCGGGAGCGACGGCGACCGTGCCCAGAAGACCACTTACCCACAGCGGCATGGGACGCTGATGGAGCATGCCGGCAGCGCTGGCGGTTGCGCGTGGAAAGACAAGCTCAAGCAGGATGGCGACAAAGCAGGTGGAAAGCGCCGCGGCAACGATGCCGCCGATAATGTCGTTGGCCGTAGAGGTGTTCTCGTTCTCGGTCCGGTCGATCTTGAGAGCTCCGACCTGGGCGCCCTCGGCCCGCTCGGGGTCCTGTGAGACGTGGGCGTTCACCGTGCCGGTGATGCGGGCGTTTTTACCCAGGATGAGCTTGTCGGCCCAGACCTCAACATCGCCATCGACGGTGCCGTCGATGGTTACGGTGCCGCCGGCAAGCGCCGCCGATTTGGCGGAGCCGCGCAGGGCGACCGTTTCGCCTGCCGCGTAAAAACAGTTGGCGGTGCTGCCGGTGTTGAGCACGACGTGCTGGCCGGCCACCGTGACGCTGCCATCGATTGCGGTTTTGGCGATATCGATGGTGCGTGCCGCCAGACGAACGGCGCCGCCTACGGTGCAATCGCGAATCGACAGGCTCTCACCCGCCGCGATAATATCGCGGCCGATGGAGGCGTCGTCTAGGTTGAGGCTTTGGCCGGCCCAGTACAGGTCTCCCTCGACGCCAGACGGAGTTGAGTCAACTTCGGTTGCGAGCACGTTGCCCGCGGTGTCAGTGCCGGCGAACGACACCGTGGGAAGTGCGGTGAGCGCGAGCGCAATCAGCGCGAATAGGATGGTGATGCGGGCCTGCGCTTTGTGGCGCCGGATCGACGGTACTTGGTTGCAAGGCATAGTGAATCCTTCGTTAGATGCTCGATATGCATCTAACAGGGTACCCAACGCGTGGGCACTCTAAAAGAACCTCTCGGTTGCATTTCGAAGGATGAGGCCGCGCAATCTACTTTTTGCGGTGCAAGAAGCGTGCGATGTCTTCCTCGGTGGGGCTTTTGATGTCAAAGCGTAGCGACAGCCAGCGCAGGCCCATGGTCACTACGACGCAAACGACCAGCGCGACGACATTGCTGACCAAGCCGCTCATGACGAGGCAGACATAGCTTGCCGATCCGGCGATAGCCGCGATGGCATAGAAGTTGGTGCGCTGGAAAATACCCGGAACCACGCCCATAAAGCCGTCGCGCAACATGCCGCCGCCCACGGCGGTGAAAAAGCCCATCATGATGCACACCGCCGGCGCAAAGCCGTAGACCAGCGCCTTGTCCGCGCCGGTTGCTGCATAGATGCCGACCGAGATGATGTCGAGCAGGGGAATGAGTTTTTCGGGCTTATCGACGATTGCCGGGAAGATATAGATGATGGCGGCTGTGGCGATGGAGAGCGGTAGTGCCATGGGCTGGTTGAGGATGTAGACGTTGCCGACCTGGAGCGTCATATCGCGCAAAAGACCGCCGCCCAGACCGCAGACCACCGCGAGCGCGACCGCGCCCACCAGGTCGAGCTTGTGCTCGCGAGCGACCAGCACGCCCGAGATCGATGCCGCGACAACGGCGAACATCTCGAGCCAAAATGGGATAGCGACCATGGCATCCGAGGCGTGTGAAGTAACAGTCATAGCGGCGACGACGGGCAAGATGAGGTCCTTTGATTCTCGGGTTTGAACAATGCCCGTACATAGTACATGGTTGGCGGCGATTGAGACCCTATTGCTCGGCAAACGGTAGGGACTGGGCGCGGGCGTGGCATTGCTGGAATGCCAGGGGTCCAAAACATGTACGTCAGCCTCCAAAAACGACATTTTTCGACATCTTTGGAGGCTGACGTACATGTTTGGATTGAGCTCACAGCATGAATGAGTTGATTTACTCACATCCGGTATATTTCCCCACTTCAACGGACATAAGAGTTGGATACCGGCTCAGAGCGAGAGGCCCTCAATGGACACCCCTGTTCTCATTTCGCATAAAACCGCATGGCTTGTCCATCATGCACCCCAGAATTTAGTTCAGTCTCTTGCGCGGCACGACTACCAGATAGGTGCACAAGGCATCTCCACCCAGCAACGTGTTGCGCGCATACGACAGGCCCTTACCGACTGCGGCATTCCGTCCGATATGCTTAAGACTATCGATATCGCGGTTGTATTCGAATTCGAGCGAATTCGTACCAAAGGCGTCGTTTGCCACATTCTTGGACAAAATCTTCCCTACGAGCATATTAACGAGTTGACGCCCGGAGTCTTCATCACCGACGAAGCCTTCACCTTCGTGCTCGCGGCCGAGTGGATGGATAGGATCGAATATCTCGAATATGGCTATGAAGTTTGCGGCGATTATCGCATGAGGCTCAATCCCGCCGACCCTTATACCGAGCAACCAGCCACCGCCTCCAAGGATGAAATAATCGAACTGCTCGATCGGCATCCCGGCAAACCCGGTGCCACACGTGCACGGCTCGCGCTCAGGCACATCTACGATCGCTCGGCCTCGCCTATGGAGACCGCTTCGGCAATCGCCCTCTCACTCCCAACAAGCGAAGGCGGCGTTGGCATCCGAGGTATCGAACTCAACAAACCGCTCGAGATCCCTCAACGTCTCTGGCATTGCGCCAAAGCTCGAACACTCAAAATCGATGCGCTCGTTACCTACAAGCGCAGGGAACTCGGTATCGAATATAAGGGCGGCTTTCACGATGAGTTCGAACGCAAAGGAGCAGATGCAGAGCGAGAGGCCGTTCTCTCCCAAATGGGATATCGAATCGTTACGCTCACTTCGGCTCAGTTCGGCAGCCAGCTCGCCTTTCACCGCGCCATGAACAACATTCGCGAAGCACTCGGCATGCCTCGCTGTACCGACACCGGGTACCAGCGAGAGCAAAACGAACTACGCAAGGCACTTATCCGCAACTGGAAAGGCATGCGAGACGAAGAGGTACCTTCCGAATAGTGCCACTCCCGTGAGCTCAATCCAAACATGTACGCCAGCCTTCAAAGATGTCGAAAAATGTCGTTTTTGGAGAGTGATGTACATGTTTTTGAGGGAAGGGCGGGTTCGAATCCCTCCTCCTGCGCGTTATTGAAATGTGGGCTTATAGGACAAAATGTGTGTCCCGATAGAACATCCGTTTCCAT
>NZ_QRZD01000016.1:0-53183 GCF_003464565.1 Collinsella sp. AF14-35 | reverse complement strand
GCGACGGACCTCGGGACGCTCTTACACCACGTCTGCGCGCGCCACCGGGTACCTGACTAAACGGCTAAATTCCCGCAAGCTCGCAGTAGCGGTCGACGTTGCTGGCAAACACCATCTCCACAGCACCCTTCTGCACGGGCTCCGCCGGAGTTTTACCCCACAGCAGATACTCGCCCAAGGTCTTGGCGCCACGGTAGGCCAGGCTCACCGGGTCCTTATAGACAATATTGGTAAAGATGCCACGGCGCAAGGCCAAGGCGCTCTCGGGGAACAGGTCGTTGCCGATTACCATGACCTTGCCGGCCTTGCCGCTTGAAACAAGCGCGTCGGCGACCACCTCGGAACCAACGGCAAAAACGCTACAGATGAGCTCGGGAGCATCCGGCGCACTCAAGCGCTGCTCAAGCTCGCGCTCGAGCTGTTTGACTTGCGCATGGGCGCCGGCAAGGTCCTCAACCTGCCATGGAATATCGTGTTCGCGCAGGTAATTATGAAAGGCGCGGGCGGTCAGGTAGTGTGAATCGGTATAGGGGTCGCCCGCCAACAGGAGCACGCGGGCGTCAGCCCCAGAAGCGTGGACCAGGTTAGCCGCCTGCTCTGCCATAAGGCTGCCCGCCGCGGAATAGTCCGCCAGACTGGCACCCAGGCGATCGAGGTGCGGTCGGTCGCCGTCGACGAGCTCAATCGCCACGCCCGCCTCGGCAATCTGCCTCAAAAGCTCGGTCGCGCGGTCATCGCCCGGAACATAGGCAAGCAGGCCGTCAATCTTCTCGCCCACCTGCAGACGCTCATCAATCTGCTCGAGCGCATCGGCGTAGCCGCCCACGCCAAATTCTACGCGCTCAACCGTAATGCCCTGATCGATGACCTCCTGCTCAAAGCGGTTGCAGCCTTCCCAAAGGTAACGGAAAAAGTACGCCCCCTCGCGCGATGCGCGGGGCAGGCAAAACACCAAGTTGATATCCTTGCGGCGCAGGCTCGAGGCACTCGTATTGCGATGGTAACCCATGGCCTCGGCCTTAGCATTCACCTTGGAGCGCACGGATTCGCTCACGCCGGCTTTACCCGTCAGGGCCTTGTGCACGGTATTGATGGAAACGCCAAGCTCGGCGGCTATGTCCTTCATGGTTACGCGAGCGCTCATGGGGTTACTCCGTTATAGATAAGTTGCCAATTAACAGTACAGGTAACGATACCCCAAAATCACTCTTCAACTCGCCGCGCTCGCCGCCAAATGTGCAAAGCGCCCCGCGAACGGATGCTCGCAGGGCGTCTGGATGACGGACCTTACTTGATACCGCGGCCCAAGTCTTCGGCAATTTTGTCCACGCCCTTAAGTGCGGCGCAGGTTTTTTTGTTGGAACAATGTCCCGTGCAAACGCCGCCCTGAGCGCAGTCGGCGCAGGTGCCCTTGCGATAAATGCGCACGCACACGGCGACAAACGCAATGCCGATAACAGCCAGTACAACAATATCGATAGGTGCCATAGCAAGCCTCCTCTAGTTAACCACCACTTACTTTACCCCATTCTCCACCTGCCAAAAGGGACAGGTATATTTTGGTTGGTTTTATCTGCGGAAACGCCACATCTCCCTCACCAAAAAGCCCGGGTGTCGCTGGGACACCCGGGCTCGTGGAAAGGGGCTGATCCTTATTCGGACTTAAGCGGAAACTGCAGCGGAAGCGGTGTTGGTCTCGTCCTCGTCGGTCCAGGCGTGCTTAGGCATGGGACGGAAGATCTGGAAGAGCATCGCAACCAGCAGAACGATGGCTACAACCGTCCAAATACCAAACTGGCCAAGGACAAGCAGGTTGTAGAACTGGTTGATGAACAGGCCGATGACCCATGCAAAGGCGCACTCGTAACCGATGGCAATCGCGGTCCACTTGCCGGAGTCCATCTGGTTGCGGATGGTGCCCATGGCGGCAAAGCACGGAGCGCACAGCAGGTTGAAGGCGCCAAAGGCAACGCAAGCGCCCATAGTCGGGAACATGCCGGCGAACGCGGTCCACAGGCTCGGGTCGGTCTCGGCGGCGTCGGCAACGGACAGCAGCGAGCCGGCGGTGGCGACGACGTTTTCCTTGGCGACAAGGCCAGAGACAGTCAGCGCGGTGGCCTGCCAGGTGCTAAAGCCGAGCGGGGCGAAGATCCAAGCGACCAGGTTGCCCAGCATGGCGAGCACGGAGTAGTCCATAAACTCCTCGGGGATGCCGTCCATCGCAGGCAGGAAGCCAAAGGAACCGTTGTAGCTACCAAAGTTGGAGAGGAACCAAACCACGACGGTGGACGCGAAGATGACCGTGCCGGCCTTCTTGATAAAGGCCCAGCAGCGCTCCCATACATGCAGCGCCCAAGAGCGGATTGCCGGGAAGTGATAGGCGGGAAGCTCCATAACGAACGGCGTCGGGCGACCGGCGAAGAGCTTGGTCTTCTTGAGCATGAGGCCCGAGGCGATGACGGCAAAGACGCCCAAGAAGTAGAACAGCGGGCTGATCCATGCGGCGGTGGTGGAAGAATCGCCGATGATGGAGCCCATGAGCAGGGCGATGATCGGCAGCTTAGCGCCACAGGGAATGAACGTGGTGGTCATGACCGTCATGCGACGGTCCTTCTCGTTCTCGATGGTCTTGGTGGCCATGACGCCGGGGACGCCGCAGCCCGAGGACACGAGCATGGGGATAAAGGACTTACCGGACAGGCCAAAGCGGCGGAACACGCGGTCCATGATGAAGGCGACGCGAGCCATGTAGCCGCAGTCCTCCAAGAAAGACAGCATCACAAAGAGCAGGAACATCTGCGGGACGAAGCCGAAGATGGCACCCAGGCCGCCGACGATACCGTCACAGACCAGCGAATCGACCAGGCCGCCGTCCTCGGTGCCGCCCGCCACAAGGGCGTCGTGCACCATGGTGGTGATACCCGGGACATAGGGGCCGTACTG
This sequence comes from Collinsella sp. AF14-35, assembly GCF_003464565.1. Classification (NCBI taxonomy): domain Bacteria; kingdom Bacillati; phylum Actinomycetota; class Coriobacteriia; order Coriobacteriales; family Coriobacteriaceae; genus Collinsella; species Collinsella sp. AF14-35. The sequence goes on along the minus strand of NZ_QRZD01000016.1, from coordinate 50,240 downwards.
TGCCGGGTCGACCGAGTCGGCATTGTCGCCCGCAGCCTCAACAGCTGCGTCATAGGCGTCGCGACCCTGACCGAGCACGTACCAGCCGTCGGTGCCGAAGAGTTGGTCGTTGGTGAAGTCAGTCACCGTGCCGCCCAAGGTAGAGACGGCAATGTAGTACACACAGAACATGATGACCACAAAGATCGGCAGGCCCAGGATACGGTTGGTAACCACGCGGTCGATCTTCTCGGAAGTGCTCATCTTGGCCGGAGCCTTGGTAAGGCACTCGTCGATGATGTGGGCGATCACGCCATAACGCTCGCCGGTGATGATGGACTCAGCGTCGTCGTCGCAATCCTGCTCGCACTGAGCGACCAGCTGCTCCACGCGAGCGGCCTTCTCCTTGGTGAGGTTGATGAGCTTGCAGGCGTCCGCGTCGCGCTCGAACAGCTTGACGGCGTAGTAGCGACGCTTGTTGGCGGGAACGCTCGCCGGCAGATTGTTCTCGATGTGGTCCAGAACGTCCTCGATGGAGGAATCGAACTTGTGCTCCGGCACCTGGCCCTTGGAAGCAGCGGACTTCTTGACCTGCTCGAACAGCTCGTTGATGCCCTTGTTCTTAAGGGCCGAGATCATCATGACCGGGCAGCCGAGCTTCTTGGAGAGCTTGTCCGTGTCGATCTTGTCGCCGTTCTTCTCGACCAGGTCGGCCATGTTGAGGGCAACGACCACGGGCAGGCCGGTCTCGATAACCTGAAGCGCCAGGTACAGGTTGCGCTCGAGGTTGGTGGCGTCGACCACCTGGACGACGACATCGGGCTCGCCGCTCATGAGGTAATCGCGCGAGCACTGCTCCTCGGGGCTGTAGGGGGAAAGCGAGTAGATGCCGGGGAGGTCCGTAATCGTGACGCTCTTGTCGCTCAGGAGCTTGGCTTCCTTTTTCTCAACCGTGACGCCGGGCCAGTTGCCAACGTAGCCGTTGGCGCCGGTGATCAGGTTGAAAAGCGTGGTCTTGCCGCAGTTGGGGTTACCCGCCAGCGCGACATGGATCTGAGAATCCGCCATTCAATCCTTCTTCCTTATGTGCCTGCGCTGCTTTCTCCGCGTAGGCTGGATAATGTGCTTCAAAGATGCTGCATTAAGTTAGAAAAACCTAACTTTATCTGCAGAAATATGCGCCGCGAGTCCTTACTGGACCTCGACGACGGCGGCCTCCTCCTTGCGGATGGAAAGCTCGTAGCCGCGCACGTTGATCTCGACCGGATCACCGAGCGGTGCAACCTTTACGACCTTGAACGAAGTGCCCTTGATGAGCCCCAGGTCCATGAGGTGGCGGCGCAGCGCGCCCTCACCGTGAAGCTTGACGATGGTAGAGCTCTCGCCCACCTTAACGTCACCCAACGTCTTCATTTACTTGTCCCCCTTTCAGTTTTTACAGAATGCTGCGGACTAACCGACGGTCATGATGTGCATGGCAACCTTGGAATCGATGCCAAAGCGAGCGCCCAGCACCGTGACGATGATGTTGGCGCCACTCGAGCTCACCACGTGGATCTCGCTGCCCTCGACAAAGCCGAGGTCCTTGAGGTGGTGCTTCATGTCCTCATTGCCCTTTACACGAGACACGCGCACGGTTTCGCCCGCCTTTACCATCGAAAGCGGCATAGCCGGCATCTGCGGTCCGCAAGACATGAGTGAGCTCCTAACGTCAGTTCGTCCTCAACATCGACGCTGCAAAAGTTAACCACGTCTATGTTCGCTTTAGTAAACTAACACGTGGTTAACTTTTTGGAAAGGGTCCTCATTCAGTTTTCGAAAAAGTTTCCTATACGAAACAAAAGAGGCACCGCAAAGACCATCTCTTTGCGGTGCCTTGTCATACCAATTGATGCAACAAAGGGGCCTGTCCCCTTGTCACATTGTTGAGGTTAGAGCGAGAGGTTTCTGATCGATGTGACGCAGGAGGCCTCATCCACGCCCGAAACGCGGAACACGATGTCTTCGCCACATTCGCCGTAGAGAGCCATGAGCCCCATCACATCGCGGCCGTCGGTATGGCGATCGCCGATGCTGACCGATACGTTGCTACGATGCTTGGCAATGATGTCGTAGAGCAGCGCAACCGGGCGGGCATGCAGTCCCAACGGATCTTTAATCGTCTTTGTAAACTCGACCATGTCCCCTCCCACGACATCGCACATTCGGCCAGCAAACCCAGCCACGTGGTAGTTATTGTACGTTACCGGCGCACCCCCGTCCCACAAAAAACGAGGGAAGGCGCGCGTCCTTCCCTCGTTGCGGGCAATATGTAGCCGCTCGCCTACATCAGGCGCAGGCTGACGTCCTTGAGCTGGGCGCCGGAAACGGCACTCGGAGCACCCGACATGAGGTCGGAGCCGCTGGCCGTCTTGGGGAACGCCATGACGTCGCGGATGGAGTCGGAACCGGTGAGCAGCATGCACACGCGGTCCAGACCCAGAGCGAAACCGCCCATCGGGGGCGCACCAAACTTGAGGGCCTCCATGAGGAAGCCGAACTGCGACTCGGCGCGCTCCTCGGTAAAGCCCAGGAGCTTGAGCATGGACATCTGCATCTCGGCGTTGTGGATACGCATACCGCCGCCGCCGGCCTCAAAGCCGTCCATGACAAAGTCGTAGGTGCAGGAACCGGCTGCCAGCGGGTCGGCCTCGATCTTGGCGATGTCGGTCTCGGTCGGCAGGGTAAAGGGCTGGTGCTCGGCTGCATAGGCCTTGCGGTCCTCGTCCCAGTGGAACAGCGGGAAGTTGACGACCCACAGGAAGTCGTGGCCCTCGCGCTTGATCTCGAGCGCGTTGGCCATGTGGGAACGCATGCCGCCCAGGATCTCGTCAGAGAGCAGGCGCGGGCCGGCGGCGAACATCACAAGGTCGCCGGGCTCGACGCCCATGCGCTCGCGCAGAGCTGCCATCTCCTCGTCCGAGAAGAACTTGACGATGGGGCTGTTGATGGAGCCGTCCTCGCGGAAGGCGATCCATGCCAGGCCCTTGGCGCCAAACGTGGAGGCCACGCCGGCGAGCTTATCGATCTTGGCACGTGCCCAGGCACCGGCGCCCTTGGCGTTGATGGCCTTGACGACGGAGCCCTCCTCGTTTGCGGCAGTCGCAAAGACCTTGAACTTGGAGTTGGCGAAGATGTCGGTCAGGTCGACCAAGTGCATGCCATAGCGGGTATCGGGCTTGTCGGAGCCATAGGTGTCCATGGCCTCCCAGTAGTCCATGCGACGCAGCGGGGTGGGCATCTCGACACCCATGCGGCCGAAGGCGTCGGCCAGGACCTCTTCGAGCGCGCTCATAACGTCGTTCTGGTCCACGAAGGACATCTCGATATCGACCTGGGTGAACTCGGGCTGACGGTCGGCACGCAGGTCCTCATCGCGGAAGCACTTGGCAACCTGGTAGTAGCGCTCGACGCCACCGACCATGAGCAGCTGCTTCAGGAGCTGCGGGGACTGCGGCAGGGCGTAGAAGTTGCCCGGCTGGATGCGGCTGGGGACGATGAAGTCGCGGGCACCCTCGGGCGTGGACTTGAACAGGGAGGGCGTCTCGACCTCCATGAACTCACGGTTGTGCAGCGCCTCGCGAATGGCAAAGGTAAAGTCGGAGCGCAGCTTGAGGTTGGCCATCATCTCGGGACGACGGAGGTCCAGATAGCGATAGCGCAGACGGGTGTCCTCGCTGGTCTCGATGCCGTCCTCGATTTGGAACGGCGGGGTGATGGACGTGTTGAGCACCTCGGCGTGGTCGGTCAGGACCTCGATCTCGCCGGTCGCGAGCTTGGTGTTGGTGGTCTCCTCGCCACGGGCGCGCACGACGCCGTGGATCTTGATGGGCCACTCGGGACGCATGGTCTCGGCGATCTTAAAGGCGTCGCCGTCGGAGTGCTCGGGGTCGAAGGTGAGCTGCGTGATACCCTCGCGGTCGCGAAGGTCGCAGAAGATAAGGCCGCCGTGGTCGCGGCGACGGCTCACCCAACCGGTGAGGGTGACCTCTTCGCCCACGTTCTCGCTGCGAAGCTCGCCGCAGGTACGGGTGTGCATGGAATGCTCGTCGATGGGACGGGTCTGGCTCATACCAGTGATCCTCCTTTATGGATCTGTGCCGCCCCGTGTCGTTCCGGGCGGCGTCGTACAGATTTGCCCGGCCTGCGTAAACCGCGCAGCCAGACATGGCGTTCTATCTTATCGCACCTGTGTCGATGTGCCGCGGAAAAGTAGCTCCTGCCCAAAGACTTGACGGAGACGAAACAATTGACGCGCCGCGGCACCCGTCCGCGCTCGTCACGTGCGACAATGTGCCCCAATACAACTGCACTCGGAAAGGCCCGTCATGACCGCACGCCTCATCGTTATGGATATCGACTCCACGCTCATCAACCAGGAGGTCATCGACCTGTTGGGCGAGGAGGCCGGCGTAGGCGAGCAGGTGGCACAGATCACTGAGCGCGCCATGCGCGGCGAGCTTGACTTTAAGCAGGCGCTCGAGGAGCGCGTGGGGCTGCTTGCCGGCTTGGACGAGAGCGCGTTCGAGCGCACCTTTGAGCGTGTGACGTTTACCCCCGGCGCGCTGGAGCTTGTGCGCTCGGCGCACAGCAAGGGCTGGAAGGTCGGCGTGGTAAGCGGCGGCTTTCACGAGGTCGCCGATAAGATCGTGACCGCCGCGGGCATCGATTTTTGCCTGGCTAACCGCCTGGAGGTCGTGGACGGCAAGCTCACGGGTAAGCTGGCGGCAGACATCGTGACCAAGGAGTCCAAGCTCATCCAGCTGCTGGACTGGGCAGTTGAGTGCGGCGTCGACATGGCCCATACGGTCGCTATTGGCGACGGGGCAAATGACATCCCCATGATCCAGGCCGCAGGCACGGGCATCGCATTTTGCGCCAAGCCCAAGACGCGCGAGGCGGCCCCGTTTGCCATCGACGAGCGCAACCTGATGCTCGCCATGGACATCATCCTGCGCGACTAGTCAATCCATCTAACAATTGAATCAGTCTGTCCTATAGTTTCCGAACAATTTTGTCTTAGTGTTCGGAAACATACCCTTTGAGTGCTAGACTTTGCGCCGTCGAAGGGAACATATATGGATAAGCGAGATCTTGAGCAATTGCTGAGCGATGTTGCCGGCGGAGCAGTCACCCCTGCCGACGCCCTCACGCGCATCCAGACGGCTCCGACCGCCGATTTGGGCTTTGCGCAGCTCGATCTTTCGCGCGGGGTGCGCCAGGGAGCCGGCGAGGTTGTCTACGGGGCCGGTAAAATCGCCGATCAGATTGCCGCCATTATCGAAGCACTGCGCGATGCCGGCCAGGAGCGCATCCTGGTCACGCGCCTGGATGCCGAAAAAGCCGCGCGCACCGCTGAGCTTCTCGGCAACGGCATCGACCTGGGATATGTCCCGGACGCACAGCTCGCCCTCGTGGGCGGCAAGCCCTCCCCTACCGGCAACGGACGCATCGTCGTCGCCTGCGCCGGCACGAGCGACCTGCCCGTCGCCGAGGAAGCCGCGTTGACGGCCGAGTTCTATGGCAACGAGGTCGACCGCCTCTACGACGTAGGTGTCGCCGGCCTGCACCGCCTACTCGCGCATGCCGAGGAGCTTGCTCGGGCGCAGGTGGTCATCGCCATCGCCGGCATGGAGGGCGCACTGGCGAGCGTTGTCGGCGGCCTGGTAAGCTGTCCGGTCATAGCCGTTCCCACCAGCGTGGGTTACGGCGCGAGCTTTGGTGGCGTAGCCGCGCTGCTCGCCATGCTCAACTCCTGCGCCAGCGGCGTTTCGGTCGTCAATATCGACAACGGCTTTGGTGCCGCCTACCAGGCAAGTCTTATCAATCATCTGAGCGCCGGCACGCCCTGCGCCCGTTAAGGAGCATTCCATGTCCAATCATCAGCACACGCTTATCATCGACGGCACCTCGGGCATCAGCGGCGATATGACCGTCGCGGCCCTGCTCGACCTAGGCGCCAGCGAGGAGCACCTGCGCCTGCAGCTCGCCACGCTGCCGGTCGACGGCTTTACGATCGCCGTCACACGCGTAAGCAAGCATGGCATCGACGCCTGCGACTTTGACGTCCAGCTTGCAGAGGAGCTCGAGAACCACGATCACGATATGGCCTGGCTCTACGGCAACGAAGCAGCTGCCGAGCACACGCACGAGCATGAGCACCACCATCATGATCATGGCGAGCACGAACACGAGCACTGCCACGAGCATGACCACGACCACGAGCATGACCACGACCACGAGCATGACCACGACCACGGCCACGACCACGACCACGAGGGCCACCATCACGCCCACCACCATCACCACCGTTCTTTGGCGGACGTCACCGCCATCATCGATGGCTCGCAGCTAAGCGATGGCGCCAAGCGTCGCGCGCTCGCCATTTTTACCGCGCTCGCCGCCGCCGAGGCCAAGGCCCACGGCAAAACGCCCAAGACCGTCATGTTCCACGAGGTGGGCGCCGTCGACTCCATCATCGACGTCTGCTCTGTTGCCATCTGCCTCGATGACCTGGGTATTGAGGACATCGTGGTCGAGTCGCTCTCCGAGGGTCACGGTACCATCCGCTGTGCCCACGGTCTCATGCCCATTCCCGTCCCCGCTGTCGTCAACCTGTGCCAGGCGGGCAATATCGTCCTCACGCCCGCACCAGTCGCCGGCGAGCTTGTGACGCCCACGGGCGCCGCCATCGTCGCCGCACTGCGCACGTCCGAGCACCTGCCGGCCCGCTACCGCATCGAGGCCGTCGGCTACGGCGCCGGTAAGCGCCCCTACGAGGGCTGCTCCGGCACGCTCCGCTGTCTGCTCGTTCACGCGGACGCATAGCCATGGATGCCCGCAAGGCAAAAAGCCGCGCCGCCATCGTCGCGGCGTTCTCCGAACTGCTGCGCGAAGAGGACTACGGCAAGATCACCGTCGGCGACATCATCGCTCACGCCCATGTGGGTCGAGCCACGTTCTACGGTCTCTTCAAGAGCAAGGATGACCTACTGTCCGAACTCGTGAGCGACATCTGCACCCACGCCCTCGACGACGATGGCACACCGCTCGACGACCCACTCGTGCAGGTCGAGCATATCCTCAACAACCTCTGGGAGCGCCGCCAGGGCGTCCGAGCCCTCGTAGCCGGCGCCGGCTCACGCGTCTTCGCCGACTGCTTACGCAAGACCATCATGTCACGGGCAGCCGAAACCGTCCCTACCGACCCAAACGGCCCCGCCGCCACCATGGACCGAAGCTTCCTACTACACCACATAGCCTCAAGCTTCGTAGGAATGGTCCAATGGTGGGCCTGGCACAACTTCCAAGCCCCAAAAGAGGACGTAGCCAAAGACTACCTATCAGCCATTAAGCCCCTCTTCAACTAAATAAGAAGCTCATCCCAAAGCATCGCCCCAACCCAGGGCGCCACGCATCCCAAAGTGTCAACAACAGCTCAACGCCCCTATCAGCAACAAGCCCCTCCCATCCAAATACAGATATATGTTGGGTTGCTTGCTCGAGCGCAGCAAAGATCCCGCAGCTGGCCGCATGGGGTAACTTCCCAGCGCATTCCGCAGGACGCAAAAAGGCTCGCCGCACGAAGTGCACAGCGAGCCTTTTTGCATGTCCGAGGACGCGCTGGGAAGTTACCCCATGCGGCCAGCGGACAACTATGTAGCCTTCGACTAGAACATGCCCAAGAAGCCATGCACAAACAGCGCGGCCACAATAGCACCGACAAACGGAGCGATGCCAGGAACGAGCAGGCCGTACTTCCAGTTGTTGTCAGCCTTGTTCTTAATCGGCAGCACCTGATAAGCCATGCGAGGACCAAGGTCACGAGCCTGGTTCATGGCGAAGCCAGTGATGCCGCCCATGCCCATGCCAACAGCCCAAACGATCAGGCCGACGCAGATTGCGAGCATCAAAACGTTCTCGCCGGCGCGGCTAGCGGCAGCAAGGATGGCGCTGATGAACACAAAGGTGCAGATAGCCTCGCAGAAGAAGTTACGAGCATAGTTCGTGCCCTCGGTGGTGGGGTTGGTCGAGAAGATGTTGCGCTGGGCAATGGGGTCGACGACGCCCTCGGAAGCCTTGAACTCATCGGCATACATAAACCAAGCGATCACGGCACCCACAAAGCCGCCGAGCATATCGGCAATCATGAAGGGGATGCAGTTGCCCCACGGCACCAGACCGACGATGCACTGGGCAAGCACCATAGCGGGGTTCATGCACACGGCGCCGCCAAAGACAAACAGGCAGACCGAGATGCCAAAAGACCAGGTGGTGATGGCAAACATATGGCCAGAGCCCTGATACTTGGTGCCTTTGAGCACGGTATCGCAGTGAACGCCCACGCCAAAGACGATCATGAGGGCCGTCGCGCCGAATTCGCAGAGGAGTTTGGTAAGCATAAAACCTTATCTTTCTTGTCGGTTATAAACGATTCGTTTAAGCCGCACACTAGTGCTGCGCGACGACAACGCCCAGGCCATCGGGAATGACGGCCACCTTGGCATCGACACCCTTCATCTCAAAGGCGAGCTTGAGCGCCTCCTCGAGGGTGTTGACCGGCGTCATGTGCATATCCTTGAGCATCTGGTGATCGCACAGGTCGGTGACCATGATCACAGGGTGATGCGCCAGGATACGGGCGAAAATCTGGCTCGTCCACTGGTCAGGCAGGGTCTCGTCCTTAGGACGGTCGATGCAGGCGCGCTCAAACTCCGCCGGATCGTTGTCGGCGATGTTGTGATAGAAGCCCTCGCCACCGTGACCGTCGGCACAACCGGCGACATCGATGATCACGCCGCCCTCGGGAAGCGTGGCCTCGGCAGCGCACATGCCCTTCACAGCCTGATAGATGTTCTGATCGAGGGGGTAGCCGCCGTTAGTGGTAATGGCGATCTCGCACTCGACGGGCTCAACGCCGGCAAGGCTCTTCACGAACTCGCAGCCAGCCTCGTGCGCCTTGTGGATGTCGCCGGCAAAGGAGCCAATGACCTCGTGCTTGCCGTTGAGCACCACGTTGAGCACAAAGGCAAGGTGAGCCATCTCGGCGGCGGCAAACATGTCCTCGCTCACGTGGTTGTGGCACAGGTTGCCGGCACGCGAGTGGGAATCGTTCACAAACTGACCGTTGTGGTTGTACATGATGGTCTTGTAGCTGGCGATGCCAGGCAGGACGGACTTGCGGCTACCAGAGAAACCGGCAAAGAAGTGCGGCTCAATAAAGCCCTCGGCAAGCAGCAGATCGCAATCGGCAGCGATCTTGTTGATGATGCACTCGCCACCAGAAGGCAGGGTGCCGATCTTTTTCATCATGCTGTCGTCAGTCGCGACATGCATAACGATTTCCTCTTTGGCGACGATGTCCTCGCCATACTTGTTGACGAGCTCCTCGTGCGTCGACGGACGGTGCATACCCGTAGCAACCAGAATACGCACACGAGCCTCGGGCGCAGCGGCATGAATGTGATGCAGCAGAATAGGCATCGTCACACGCGAGGGAACGGGGCGCGTATGATCGGAGCTAATAATGACGATATCCTTTTTGCCAGCACAAAGCTCCTCGAGCGAAGGTGAGCCATAAGGGTTGGCAAGCGACTCCTCTACCAGCTCTTCCTGCGATTTCGTAGTCTTAAACTCGTTTTGATGACCTTCCATCACACCCGCGAAGTTCTTGTCCTCGAGCTCCAGATGTAACGTCTTGTGGTCAAACGGTAGTTCACATTCAAACATTGACGAGCGCCCTCTTCCTTTCAACTGACACACTAGTCAAACCGTTGGAAGGATACGCCGCTCACCGAAAAACACCACCGTCCACCGACTCATTAACACAACGTTCATATTTGACCCACAACAAAACGGCCGCGATCCCAAACAGGACCGCGGCCGCTACAGTCGTAAATCGAGAAGCGCGCCTTTCTTCCCTTCAGCCCGTAATCCGCCGAAGACCGAGGACGAAGGGACCCGATGGGTTTCCCTCTGAATGCATTCCGCAGCACGAAGCCCCATCAAAGTGCGCGAAGCGCGCTATCTTTCCCCAGCAGTAATCCGCCGAAGACCGGACATCGTAGGGCCCGCCATTAGTTTACTTTTAGGCACACTCCGCAGGACGCAAGAAGCCCTCGCCGCACAAAGTGCGCAGCGAGGGCTTCTTGCATGTCCGAGGACGTGCCTAAAAGTAAGCTGATGGCGGGCCCGGACGACTACAGGGCTATCGATTACCCCGTGTTCTGCAATCCTGCCGAGACGCCGGTCACAGTCGAAAGAATCAGGCTCATGTACTCGGCCTTCTTCTCCTCGGCCATCTCGTCCTGGTTCATACGCACCTCGCGAAGGGCGCGGACCTGGGCGATGGACAGGGCGTCGACGTAGGGGTTGCGCACGCGGACAGCGCAGCCAAGCACGCGGCGGCGCTGTAGCGGCCACTCGTCACCGACGATGGCAAGGACCCACTTACGGGTGAGCTGCATCTCGGTGAAGACCTTCTCGGACAGATCCTGGCGATCGCCCAGGTGCAGATACATCTTGGCGATGCGCTGGTCGGTCTTAGCGATCGACATCTCGATGTTGTCGATAAAGGTGCGGAAGAACGGCCACTCCTGGTAGGCAGCCTTGAGCTGATCAAGGTCGCCAAGCTGCTCGCAGGCAGTACCCAGGCCGTACCAAGCGGCCAGATTGATGCGCGCCTGGCTCCAGCTGAAGATCCACGGAATGGTACGCAGGTCGTCGAGCGACTTGGCGCCCAGGCCGCGCTTGGCGGGACGCGAGCCGATCGGCAGCAGACCGACCTCGGTCAGCGGCGTCACGGTCGAGAACCACGGTGTAAAGTCCTCGGTGTTCAGCAGGTCCAGATAGCGCTCATGGCTTACTGCGTTGAGCTTCTCCGCCATATCCCAGAACTTCTGCGTGGTCTCGGTGTTGGTCTTCTCGACACTCGGGGCCGACTGCAAAAGCGTTGCGGCGGCAACGGACTCAACATGGCGCTGTGCCAGCGTGCGGTTGCCGTAACGGGCAAAGATGACCTCGCCCTGCTCGGTGAGCTTAAAGAAACAGTTGACCGAGCCCTTGGGCTGCGCCAGCACGGCCTTGTTGGCCGGGCCGCCGCCACGGCCCACGGCACCGCCGCGACCGTGCATGAGCACCAGGTCGATATCGTTCTTCTCGGCCCACTTGGCGATGCGCTCCTGCGCGGAGTGCAGCGCGAGCATGGCCGTGGTAGGACCGGCGTCCTTGGAGGAGTCGGAATAGCCCAGCATGACCTCCATGCGGCGGTTGGTCTGGGCAAGGCGCTTTTGCACCACGGGCAGCGTAAGCATCTGGTCGAGCACGTCGACGCAGCCCTCGAGGTCCTCGAGCTGCTCGAACAGCGGGATCACGTCGAGCTCGGGGACATCCTCTTCGTGTGCAAAGGACAGGTGGGCCAGCTCAAAGACGTCGGCCACATGCTGGGCACTCTTGGTGAACGAAATGATGTAGCGGTGCGCCATCTTCTTGCCGTAACGCTTTTGGATGGAGCCGATAGCGCGGAAGGTGTCGATGACCTCGCGCGTCATGGGCTGCAGGTCGCCATGGATACCGTTCTCGTGGATATCCTTGAGGGCGCGGGCATGCACCACGGAGTGCTGACGGAACTCCATCTCGACCATATGGAAGCCGAAGGACTCGACCTGCCAGATGATGGTCTGGACCGGGCCGTAGGCGGCACGGACGGCACCGCAGGCAGCCAGCGAGCGCTGGACGACGCGCAGGTCATCCAGGAACTCATCGGCGCTGTGATACATGGTGTCGGTGATACGGCGCACGGTGGCGTTGAGTCGGTCTGCCATGACGAGCATGACGGCGCGATGCGGCTCGTGCTCGGAGATCAGCTCGGCGCGGGCCGTGTACCGAGGGCTCATCTCGACCTGATGGTTCCACAGGTTGATGAGTTCAGCAGAAGGCTTGCTGTAGGTGGCCTCGAGCGTGAGGTTCCGGCCGATGCGGCGGCACTTGTCCTCGAGCTTGAGCACCATATGGGTGAAGTACTTGGCGGCGACCTCACGGCTCACCTTGGCGGTGACGTTGGGGTTACCGTCGCGGTCGGAACCGATCCAGCTGCCGGGATGGAAGAACGCCGGGCACAGCGGCGGCACGGTACCGGCCTTGTCGCCCAGTACCCAGTCGTCAAAGCGACGATAGATGACGGGGATGACGTCGAACAGCGTGTTATCGAAGATGTCGATGATGGTATCGGCTTCCTCGACCGGCGTGGGCTTCTTGAGCGCGATGGGGCTCGTACGCACCAGGGCGTCGATCTCCTGCAGCATATGGCGCTCGTTCTCCACCAGGTCGGAGCCGCCCAGACGCGGACGCTCCTCCAGCAGATTGGAGATACGGCGAATCTTGCCCTCGACGGCCTTGCGACGGGCCTCGGTGGGATGCGCGGTAAAGACAGGGTGGAACTCGAGCTTGCCGAGCAGCTCGTTGGCGCCCTCGACACCCATCTCGTTTACCAACTGGTGATAGGCGACGGTGAGCTCGTTGGCGGGATCGACCTCGGTATCGGTCGATGCGCCGGCCTCGCGCTCGCGCAGCTGCGCCACACGGTAGTTCTCCTCCGACAGGTTTGCCAGGTGGAAGAAGCTCGTAAAGGCGCGAACGATGACCTGCTGCTTATCGAGCGGCAGACTGTCGATCAGATCGACGACCTCACGGAATGCCACGGCGGTGGGCTCGTCGGCGGTGGGCACGCCCTGCTCGTCGACGGCCTCGTCGGCAGCGCGGGTACCGGGGTTGCCGGCATTGGCCACAATCTCGGCCGACAGGATCTTGTCGAACAGGTCCGCGATCTCAGGATCATACTCGCTAAGCACACGACGCTCCAGGCGCAAGAACAGCGCCAGATTGTCGCGCAGCTCCTCGGGGATCTCGATCTCGGCGAGACGCTCCCTGGACTCGGCATTCGAGCCGATTCGGTTAACGAGGCGGTTGACCACGGCAGCGACGCGCGCCGCGGCTTCGGGTACAGACTGGTTGCTTAGGTTCTCAGCCACGTTTCCTCCCATTCCTCCTTCTATGCACGTAACATGCGGTATTCATTATAGGCACTCGGCAAAAACTTTCGGCGCTGATTGCGCTTTACCACACAAAAGTATTTTCTGCATTGCAAGAGTTTTTGCCCTAAATGGTCGTATTTCTCGGTGGGCGGCATACGTAAACGGGGGCATTCCGCATAAAAGCGAAACACCCCCGTAACAATCGCTCTCCATGAGCGGGGCACGTTAGCAGGCCCGCAGCTCAAAAAGATGCGCTACAGGCGCTCGCGAACCGCCTCGACGACGTTGGGCAGATCGATGAGAACCTCGTCATGGCTCTCCATGTCGCGTACCTTGACCTTGCCGACGGCAAGCTCGTCGCCACCCAGGACCAGGATGAGCTTAGCGCCCACCTTATCGGCCTGCTTAAACTGGGCCTTGAGCGAACGGCCCTGATAGTCGGCCTCGGTCACGATCCCTGCGGCGCGAAGCTGCTGCGTAATGGCAAAGACGTTCTGGCGCAGCTCCTTGCCGGCGTTGGCGACGTAGACGCACGGGGCCTCCTCGGCACCCAAGTCGTTACCAAAGGCCTGCAGGGCCAGCAGGGCGCGCTCAAAACCGACAGCGAAGCCGACGCCCGCCGTGGGCTTGCCACCCTCGAGCTCGACCAAGCCGTCATAGCGACCGCCGCCACCGATGGAGCCGACGCCGGCGCCGGGAGCCTCGACCTCAAAGACGGTACGGGTGTAGTAGTCCAAGCCACGCACCAAGGTGGGATCCTCGACATACTCGATACCCGCCGCATCCAAATAGCGCTTGACCTGCTCGTAGTGCTCGCGGCACTCATCGCACAGGTTGTCGCCCATCAGCGGTGCGTCGGCCATGATTTCGCGGCAGTGGTCGTTCTTGCAGTCGAAGGCACGCAGCGGGTTGAGCTCGGCGCGCTCGCGGCACTCGTCACACATCTCGTCAGCGTGATCGAGGATAAACTGCTTGACCTGCTCGCGGTAAGCCGGACGGCACTGAGCGTCGCCCATCGAGTTAATGAGCAGACGGAGCTTGGAAAGATCGAAGCCCAGGCGCTTGTAAAACTCCATGAGCATGATGATGCACTCGGCGTCTGCCGCCGGATCGGGAGCGCCGAGCCACTCGATACCCACCTGGTGGAACTGACGCAGGCGGCCCTTCTGGGGACGCTCGCCGCGGAACATGGCCTCGGCGTAGTAAGCCTTAAACGGCGTGGAGCCCTGGGGCACCAGGTTGTTCTCCACGACTGCGCGCACCACACCGGCCGTGCCCTCGGGACGAAGCGCCAGGCGCTGCTTGGGCTTGAGTTTTGTGTCGGTGCCCTCGGTAAAGACGCGCTCCAGGTTGGCGCCGCTAAAGACGCGGAACATCTCCTTGCGCACGACGTCGGTCGACTGGCCGATGCCGTGGACAAAGACGTCCACCTGCTCTATCGCGGGCGTCTCGATGGGTTTAAAACCAAACGGCTCGAACACGCCGGCAGCGATCTGCTGCATCTTTTGCCAAGCGCGCATCTCGGCGCCGATAAGGTCGCGGGTTCCCTCCGCCTTCTGTGCCTGCATGGGCAAACACCTTTCTTTTGTATCGCGTCATAGGTAGTGGACATTATACGGCACAAACACAAACAGCGGCGGCGCGTCTGACCGAACGAGGGTATGGGGACTCGTTCGGCCAGACACGCCGCCGCGGTAGCCACGGACGAAGCGGACAAGCGGCAATGCGCTTTGGCCTATCTACTCCCCCGCCACGCTCACGCGCAGCTTGGCAGCGATGGGTTCGGACGCCAACAGGAACACGAGCATAACCACGGAGCACACCAGGCACACGATCCAGGTGCTCGCAAAGGAGCCCGTAGCGTCGAACAGCACACCCGAGACGATAGCGCCCACGGTGCCACCGACCATCTCGAGCGAGGTAATGGTGCCCGTGACCTTACCCAGGTCGGCCATGCCAAACTGCTTAGACGCAGCGATCGTGGGCATTGGAGATGTTGTACTGCGCAAGGGAAATGCCCAAGTCGCTGACGATCAACGGCTGGAACAGGCTCATGCAGTTGACGAAAATCGTGTAGCACGTGGCCATGATCACGAAGCCAGAGGCCACCACGAGCCAGCCGGGGAAGAACTTACGCTGCTGGGACATACTGCTCCTTATTTAACAAACGAATAGCCGGCGCCGGGCGCCGGTAGTGCCCAAGATTGCCTTGAAAGACAAGGGCATAGGCCTTACGGCCATGCCCGCAGGCTTGAAAGGCAAGGTTGGGTGCTACCGGTGGTCGGCGATATAGCCCAAAGCGACGGCGGTATAGGCCGCGGCACCGAGCGGCAGTTCTGCATCGTTAAAGCGCGCCTTGGGATGATGCTGAGCAAAATGCTCGTCCGTATCAGTCACGGCAGCGCCCACGGTAAAGTACGCACTCGGGATCTCGCTCGAGATCAACGCGAAGTCCTCGCTCGCCATGGCGTGGAACAGCGGCAGGAAGGCGGACTTGGGCAGCACCGCGCCCACGTAGCCAAGCGACGCCTGCGTCATATCGTCATCGAGTACGAGCGGGGGAACATCCGAGAGCGTCTCAATAGTCGCCGGCGTACGATAGGTCGTGGCAACGCCTTTGACGACCTCCGCGATGCGGGCCTTGAGGTGCTCCATGAGCTCGACATCGAAGCCACGCAGCGTTCCCTCGAGCACACAAGTATCAGGGATGACATTTGCGGCCTGACCGCCGGCGAACTTGCCAACGGTAAGCGCGACCTCCTTGGCCGCCGGCACTTCGCGAGCGATAAGCTCCTGAAGTGCCAGATGCACGTGCACACCCGCCGTAATGGGGTCGATGCAGATCTCGGGGCTCGAGCCATGACCGCCCTTGCCCTGCAGCGTGATGCGGAAACCGTACACGCCCGAGAGCGCCGGACTGCCGTAAAGCACCAGGCCAAGCGGCGACTGGCTATTGACATGCATGGCAAAGGCGACCTGAGGGCGCGGGTTCTGCAGCAGACCGTCGGCGATGGCGGCGCGGGCACCCTCAAAGGTTTCCTCGCCCGGCTGGAACAGCAGCTTAACCGTGGCGTTGGCATCAACAAGCTCAGTCTCGCGCGCTTTGAGCATACGAGCCGCGCCAAGCAGCGCCGTCGCGTGCATATCGTGACCGCAAGCGTGCATGCAGCCGTTGGTGGATGCAAAGGGCTCGCCGGATTCCTCGGCAACGGGCAGGGCGTCCATGTCGCCACGAAGCATGATGACCGTACCAGCCTGCTCATTCGTGCAGACGCCATTGCCTTGGGCCGCGGCGGCACCGGCGCCGACAAGGCCCACGACGCAGGAACCATCAACGAGCGTGGCAAATGGGATGTCCATCTCGGTCAGGCGCGCTTGGATATACGCAGAGGTCTGTGGGAGGCTATTACCCAGCTCGGGCATCTGGTGGAGATCGTGTCGCCACGCAGCGAGCTCGTCTGCAAAAGCCTGAGCTTCTGCAACAAGACCGTCACCGATAGCGGTCTGCGCCGCGGCGGTGGCCTTGGGCGCTGATTGCGGTTGAAGATCGGACTGAGCTGGTGCCATAAATGCCCTCCAGTAGCGTTTTTGCAGTAAGCACTTTGATAGCGTAAAGTGCAAGGTACAACTTTAAAGGCGAGGCATAAAAAACGCCGCCCCAGGAGGGCGGCGCAACAAGTTGTTTACAATTGCGGGCGAGATTTTCGGCGCAAGAAATCGAAATGCGTCTCGCTCAAGATAATCGACAAAAAGATGAGCGCAAAGCCGGCAAGCAGGCGCGAGGTGAGCGCCTCCCCCATCAGCAGCACCGAGAACAGCACACCCGAGGGGGACTCCATCGAAAGGAGCAGCGAGCCCGTCGAGGCCGGGACGTGCGCCAATCCAACGTTTTGGACGAGCAGTGCCACGCACGTACAGCCCACCGAGAGAAAGGCCGCCACGCCGACAAAGCTCGGCGTCCACACGGACAGAGGCGCCTGAGTCTCGAATAGCAGCGACGTGATTAAGCTCAAAACGCCATTGCCCACAAACATCCAAAACGTGATGACGTTGATATCCATCTTGCGGCCATACTTGGCGGTCACCGCCATCTGGATAGCAAAGAAGACCGCGCCGCCCAGCGTGATGGCATCTCCAGCATTGAACTCGACGCTATCGAGTGCCACCAGGCCAATGCCCGCCAGGCACAGCAATGCAGCGCCCAAGTTGTAACGGGTAAGCCTTTCTCCGCTCAGGACATAGCTCGCAAACGGCACGAGGATGCAATAGGTACCCGTCAAAAACGCGCTCTTGCCCGCCGTGGTCTGTGCCAGGCCAATCGTCTGCAAACCGTACGCGCCCCACATAAGTGCGCCCATACCAAGCCCGACGATAAGGTTGCGAACATTAAAGTGTGCGATGATGCGTTTGCGGAAGATGGCGAACATAACCAGCGAAGCCGGGAGAAAGCGAACGTAGACCAGCTCGAACACCGGAATGGTGTCGAGTGCGTCCTTCATAGTGGTAAAGGAGTAGCCCCAGATAATCGCCACCGAAAGCAGTAGAACTTTCCAGAACAACGGCGAGCGTGCGCCGGCACCCCGGGGAATACCACCCGCGCCCAAATCCTCACGGGCTACAGGGCTATCGGGCATGTTTTCGATTTCGTTGGCAGCGTATTGGGCCATGGAACATCCTCGCGCTCAATCTGGGCGTGGTGTCCGCACGCGCGTGACCGCATGCCGCCTCATGGTCAAATAAAAACGGGGCGCACCGGACCCCCGGTACGCCCCGCTACTGTAGCAACAACCAAGTAACCCACGCAATTCACTACGCTAAAGCGTCGGTACAGAAAACCTCGATGTTCCGGCAACGTCAGCGAAAACGCCCCTAAGCGAGCAAGGTGACGTGAAATGGAAGGGCGCTGACCTTCTGGTCGCGCCCTTGAAATTGAACGTCAGATTGCCGCTTAGGGACGTTTGCAGCGTCGAGCCGTTACGCGGTTTGGTAAAACCGCGTAACTAAATAAGCTTTGTTGACTCCAGCTTTTCGATAATCCAGTCGTTGGCTTTGATGACCGGGCGGCGGAAGACGACGCCCAGTGCCAGCGACGGAATCAGATAGCTCGCCAGAATGCCAAGTTCAACCCAGTACTCCATATGGTAGGCGCCAGCCATGGCGGCATGCATGGCGTTGATGCCGTGAGTGAACGGCAGGAACGGATAGATCGCCTGGAACACAGGGCCGGTCATCTCGATGGGGAACGTACCGCCCGAACCGCCGACCTGCATAACCAACAGCACAACGGCGAGCGCCTTACCGATATCACCAAACGACACGGTGAGCGTGTAGACGATATTGGAGAACACGAGACTCGCGACCCAGCCGGCAAGTACAAACTGCAGCGGGTTGTCGCATTGGATGCCAAAGAACAGGATGTCACCCGCGCACACGAGTGTCGCCTGCAGCAGGGCCAGACCTCCAAAGAACAGGTAGCGGCCCAGGTAGATCTCGTGCAGGCGCACGGGGATCAGCTCGTTGATGAGCTCATCGTCAACCGAGACCTTCATCATGGCCGCCAGTACAATCGAGCCCACCCACAGCGACAGAATCGTGTAGAACGGTGCCATGGCCGAACCGTAGTTGCGGATCGGATAGACCGGCTTGCGGTCGAGCGCGACGGGGCCGGAAAGCGACACGGCGAGGCCCTCAGGGTCGTTGCCAATCATCGTCTTGATCGTGGCAAGGTCGTCCGACATCAGGGCGCCATCGAGCTCGTCCTTAAAGGCGCTGATCTTATCGGACGCTTCACCTAGCTGATCGGAAGCCTTGTTGACCAGCTTGGCGGCCTTGGAGAGGCCCTTAGCCAACGAGCCGGATGCATCGGTGAGGCCGCTCACGGCACTATCCAGATTGCTCGAAATATCGTTCAGCGAATCCAAAACGCCCGAGATGGTCTTCTTGAGCTCCTTTGCCTTGACCGAGAACGTGGAGTCGTAGTCGGACTTAGCGCCCGAGATGCCCGCCTTGGCATCGGCGATGGCCTGGTCGACCTCGGCACGCGTGCTGTTGACCTCTGCCATGCTGTCGGAAAGGGACTTTGCGGTTGCCCTCAGGTCGTTGGCATTGTTACGATACTCCGTCGCGATCCTGCCCAGCGATGTAGCCACAGACTTGAGGCTGTCCTGGAGCTTTTCGTCACTCACCTGATCGGCAAAGCTGCGGAGCTGGTCGGCCGTGTCGTCGATTTCCTTGGCGCGCGATTCGAGTTCCGACGCGGCTTCGTTGAGCTGGGTCACCGTAACGTTGACATGCTGGTTTGCGGCGTCGAAAGCCTTCGCGAGCTCGGCGGACACGTTGTCAAACGAGCCCGCACTTCCGTCAATCGCGGCGTTGATGGCGTCGTTGGCGGCCTTGAGTGCTTCCTTGGAATCACTAATGCCGCTCTCGGCGTGCTCCATCAACTGCTTGGTAGATTCATCGACCTTACCCGTCTGCTGGAGCATACCGCTCGCCGACGTCAACGAATCGGAGGTCGAGCTCAAAATGCCCGCCAGCGAAGTCGCGTTGGCTTGAACGTCCTGCAGGTCCTCGACCGAATCGCCCAGTGTCGAGGACAGGTTGGCGATAAAGCTGCTGACCTGATCGGTGCTCATGTAATCGAGCAGGCTGGACACGGTCTTAAGGCCGATGGTCGTGATGGTCTTGGTAAAGGTCTCATTCACCTGGCTCTGGACGGCGCTCGAACCCTTTTCGGTCACGATCTGGGCGATGGCGTTAGCCTTCTGGTTTTCGTAGAACTCGATGTCGGCGTGCTTCACGTTGGTCGAGAAAAGCGTCATCATGTCGGCGCTAAACGTCTTGGGGATAACGACGGCGGCATAGTATGTGCCCGACTTAACGCCCTCAATCGCCTTATCGCGGTCGTTGAGGACAACCCAGTCAAAGTTCTCGTTACCGCGCAGGGTCGCCGTCACGTTTTCGCCCACGTTGATCTCGACGGGAATCAGGTCGCTCTCGTAGCCCTCATCGGTGTTGACCACTGCAATCTTAAGGTTGCCGGTATTGCCGTACGGATCCCAGCTGCCGGCGATGTTAAACCACGCGTACAGGCACGGCACGATAATGAGGCCCATCACGACGACCATGCCGATCACGGAGCGAGACACGTTTTGGACATCACGCTTAAACAGGTGCAGGATGTTCTTCATTTATGCCTCACCTCCTTTAGAGTGCTTGCCAAGCAGGGTGGTATCTCCATCATTTGTAGCTGTGCTGTCGCTGCCCTGAGATTTACGATGCGCACCAATATGCGGCAGACGGCTCGTGGGCTGTTCGCTGTCCTTGGTGCCCCGCTCGCTGGCGTTGAGACCAAACATGCGACGGGCGGCAGGGATGGCAGCCGTGTGCTCGCGCATCTCGCGGCGCAAGTCCTCGTCCGAAAGCGCCGAGATGCGCATCTGGGTGTTGAGGCTTGCACGGATGTACTCGATGTTGATGAGCCAGCCGCAGATGGCAATGACCGAGATAATCCAGATAACGAGCAGGATGATCTTGCCGTTATTGTCGATATCGAGCACCGTCGAAAGCACAAAGAGCAGAACCTGCACGCCTACCACGGCGGCAAAACCGCCCTTGATGTAGTACGGGTAGCGATGCTCAAAGGCGACCGCATGATCGAGCAGTTCGCGACGGTACGAATCGGAATCGAGCATGACGCGCATGGCCGTACGCAGCGAATAACGTTGGCGCGGCAGGTCGTTGGACTCGCAGATCATGAGGCCCGTCGTGGAAAGCTGCTTATCAAAGAGCAGATTGAGGTTGAGCAGCAACGGGCGCAGCTGCAGACCGATAAAGAGCGCGATGATAAGGAACACGCCCAGGATGCACAGGTTGAACAGGTAGTTGAACGAATACATGCCACCGACGGTCTCGCGCAGCAGGTTGATGCCATAGGTGAAGGGCAGCAGCGGATGCAGCCATTGGAAGAAGCCGGGCATCATCTCGATGGGATACATGCCCGACGAGCCGGGGATCTGCACAATGACGAGGATGACGCCAATGGCTTTACCGATATGCTTAAAGGTGGTGGACAGCGCATAGATGATATTGACGTAGGTGAACGAGATAGCGATGCCGCCCAGCACAAAGAGCAGCGGATTGACGCACTGAACGCCAATGACTAGGTCGCCTACCGTAACGATGATGGCCTGGAACGCGCCCAGGATCACCAGTAGCAGCCAGCGGCCAAAGTAGCCCTGACGCGCCGTAAAGCTACCGATGCCCTCGCGGTCGACCTCGAGTTTGTAGATAGCGATGAGCACATAGCCGCCTACCCACAGCGCCAGATTGGTGTAGAAGGGCGCGATGCCCGAGCCAAAGCTCTTGACCGGATAGATCGACTTGGACGTCAGCTCAACCGGAGATGCCATGAAATCTGCGACGTCATTGACGTCGACGCCCACCAGATCAGCCAGCTCGCCCATGGACTCGGAAGTCTGCAGGGCCGCGATGTCGTTGGCGGCGGTTGCGAGCCTGTCCTGGACCTTGGCAAGGGAGGCGTCGGTTTGGGACAGCGTGGTCTTTGCCTGCTTGAGCGTGGCGCCGAGCTGCGCCAGCGTGCCGCGCGCGCTCGCTATCGTGGGGGTCATACCCGATACAATGCCGGTCAAATCGCCCGAAACGGCGGCAAAGGAGTCAAGCGCGCTCGAAGCCTTCGGAAGTGCGTTCTGACCCAGATCGGTCTGAGCCTGACCGAGGTTAGCCGTACCGGTCTGAATTGCCGCGTTGAGTGCGTTGCTCGCGTTCGAGACGGCCGTGGCGTCATTTGCCATGGCGCTCGACTGCGCGGACAGACTGTTCTTGATACTCTGCAGCTGGTCGTTCTGCTTCTTGAGCGTATCGATCGTCGAGGCGATCAGTGCGTCGATCCGATCCGATCCCGTCGAGGTATCGCCGGCAAGAATCTGCAGGTGGCCGATAACTGCGGTGTTGTGATCGATCGTTGCCTGGAGAGACTCGAGCGAGTTGTCGATGCGGGTGGTCGTAGATGTGACCGTGCCCGTCAGCTTGCCGATGGCAGCGTTCGCGGAGGCCGATGTCTTGGTTAGCGCAAGGCTGCCTTCCGAGAGCGCCTTGGAGAGCGAGGTGATGGACTTGCCAGCCGTGGTACGAGCTTCGCCCAGCAGATCATTACCCTGAGCGATTGCCTGCGTTAGCGAAGGCGCCTGTCCCTGCAGGCCCGCCAACGCAGCATCGGCCGAAGCAATCGAGCTGCTCGTCTTGTCGATGGCGGTGTTCATGTCGCCGATGGAATCACGCACTTCGCCCAGGGTATCAGACGCCTCGGACACCGAGCCCGCCAGCGAATCCTGGGTCTGGGTTGCCTTGTCTTTAAGATCGATGCCAGCATCTTTGGCAATGCCCGCGACGGTCTCGCCCACCGTGGAGACAAACTCCGAGTTGATCTGCTCCTCGATGGTGTTGGCACCGGTATCGGTGACCTTGGGCGCAATGGCGCTCTTCTTCTCATTGACGTAATAGGTGAGCTTCGGCTGATGGTAATTGCCATCGAGCATCGAGACAAGATTGTCGGAGAAGTTCTTGGGGATTACGATCGCCGCGTAGTATTCCCCGCTCTCGACGCCCTCTTTGGCATCGGCAGCCGAGTCGACGAAGGTCCAGCCCAGCTGATCGTTTTCCTTGAGCTGGTCGACCACCTTATCGCCTGCATTGAGCTCGCCCACCAAGTCATTCTGGGTGCCCTGATCGTTGTTGGCGATGGCGATTTTAATGCCCTGGGTATTTCCGTACGGATCCCAGTTGGCAACGATGTTGTACCAGGCATACAGCGAGGGAATGACGCACACGCCCAAGGTAACCACCAGGGCGACGGGGTTCATAAGCAGTCGCTTAATGTCGCGCTTAAATATCGCAAAGGAGACCTTTGCGTTGGATAGTTTGCTGCCGAGACTCACGCTTGGACCATCCATCCTGTCGTTGAATCAAATCGTACTATCAAAAACCATTGTACGTAGGCGCTTTAGCGTCTCGAAGCACAATGGTATTGAGTTTTGCGGGTAGCAATATACTACGAAGATTAGTTAACGTACAGTTGTACAGTATCTCAAATTTCAGCAGGTCACAAAACCACAACCCGCACAAATTAGCAATCCGAATAGTCATCGGGGACGTTCTTAAATGACTAGTCAAACAAGAACGTCCCCGATGACTACTTAGGGCCACGAAAGCGTCGCAGGTTGAGCATAAGTCAGCGAAAACGCCCCTGAGCGAGCAAGGTGACGTGAAAGAGGAGGGAAGCGTACTTTGGTACGCGACCGACGATTGAACGTCAGATTGCCGCTTAGGGGCGTTTGCAGCGTCGACCGGTCCGTCGTTCGTTAGAACGACGGAACCAATAGGTTCGTTAGAACGGCGGAACGAAGGGCAGCGTCGAGTAGTTACGCGGTTCGTAGAACCGCGTAACTACCAAACTACATAAGCTCGCAGACAGCTGCTGCGAAGGCAACGGGGTCCTCGGGGAGGATGCCCTCGACCAGCAGGGCCTGATCGTAGAGCAAGCCGGAGTACTGCTTGATCTTATCGGCGTCGCCTGCCTTCTGGGCAGCGACAAGCTTGTCAAAGACCGGGTGCTTGGCGTTGAGCTCGAGCACGCGCTGGCTCTTGGGCATGCCGTTGGGCGCGCCCTCGGGCCCCTTCTGGAGCACCTTCTCCATCTCGAGCGAAAGCGGACCCTCGGTGGTGATGCAAGCGGGGGCATCGGTCAGGCGCGCGGAGACGGCAACTTTCTCGACCTTGTCACCGAGCGCCTCCTTCATAGCGCTAAAGAGGTCCTCGTTTTCCTTGGTGGCGTCCTCGGCCTCCTTCTTCTCGTCCTCGGTCGCCAGATCAAGATCGCCAGTCGCGACGTTCTTGAGCTCCAGGTGACGATCCTCGACCTCGGGCTCGGCACCGTCGGCAACGGCCTTCTCGGCAGCCTCGCGGGCGGCGTCGTCTTCGTAGATCTTAGGCATATCGGCGGCAACGTACTCACGCATAGCCTGGAACGTAAACTCATCCACATCCTGCGTCAGCAACAGCACGTCATAGCCGCGCTCGAGCACGCCCTTTACCACGGGCATCTTGGCCAAGCGCTCACGCGAGTCGCCGGCGGCGTAGTAGATGGCCTTCTGATCCTCGGGCATGCCCTTGGCATACTCGGCCAGGGTAATCATCTTCTGCTCCTTGGCAGACCAGAACAGTAGCAGGTCGGCGAGCTCATCGGCCTTCATGCCATAGCTCGAGTAGATGCCGTACTTAAGGCCGCGGCCAAAGTTCTCAAAGAACTTCTCGTAGGCCTCGCGGTCGTTGTCGCGCATGTCCTCAAGATCGGCAGTGATCTTCTTCTCGACACGCTTGGCAATGGCCTTGAGCTGACGGTTCTGTTGCAGCGTCTCACGCGAAATATTGAGCGTCACGTCGGCAGAGTCCACGACACCGCGCACAAAGTTGTAGTAGTCGGGCAGCAAGTCGTCGCACTTCTCCATAATCAGCACGTTGGAACTGTAGAGCGCCAGGCCCTTCTCGTAGTCCTTGCTGTACAGGTCGAACGGGGCGCGACCCGGCACAAACAGCAGCGCATCGTACTCAAGCGTACCCTCGGCATGGAAGCTGATAGTGCGCGCGGGATCGTCAAAGTCGTGGAACGTGGACTTGTAGAACTCGTTGTAATCCTTCTGCTCAACGTCGGAGCTGCGCTTTTTCCAAATCGGCGTCATGGAGTTGATGGTCTCGAGCTCCTGGTAGTCCTCGTACTCGGGCTTGTAGTCGTCGCCGGCGTCCTCGGGCTTGGGTTTCTGGCGGCTCTTGCTCACCATCATCTGAATCGGGTAGCGCACATAGTTGCTGTACTGCTGAATCAGGCTCTTGAGGCCCCACTCGGTCAGGAAGCGATCGTAGGTCTCGGCCTCGCCGTCGGCGTCGAGCTTCTCGTTCTCGCGCAGCGTCAGGATGACATCGGTGCCGTGCTCGGCGCGCTCGCCGTCTTCGATGGTGTAACCCTCAAGACCATCAGACTCCCACACGTGAGCGGCGTCCTCGCCATAGGCGCGGCTGACAACCTTTACGTGGCTGGCAACCATAAAGGCAGAGTAGAAGCCCACGCCAAACTGACCGATGATGTCGACATCGGAACCCTGCTGCTCGGCGTTCTCAGTCTTAAACTCCTCGGAGCCGGAATGGGCGATGGTGCCCAGATTGCGCTCGAGCTCCTCGGCGGTCATGCCGATACCGTTATCCGAAATGGTGATGGTACGGGCATCTTTATCAAAGGAAACACGGATGGCCAGGTCGCCCTGGTCGAGCTTGACACTCGGATCCTGCAGGCTCTTAAAGTTGAGCTTGTCGACGGCATCGCTCGCGTTGGAGATAAGCTCGCGCAGGAAGATTTCCTTATTGGTGTAGATGGAGTTGATCATGAGGTCGAGCAGTTTTTTGCTCTCGGTCTTAAATTGACGCATGTGCAGTCCTTTCGCGCTACCCCCGTCCGCAAAAACGGCCCGGTTGCCCGAGCCGCATTGCAGACCTGCTATGTTCAGACTTAGATTTTATAACCCATTAGCGCGCATATATACATACGGAATCGAAAAACTGTATGTCCAAACGCTCTGATGCACCAATTGCCAAGGAGTGTCCCCGACTGCCGGCAGGAAAGGAACGTCCCTATCTGCCATCTACGCGCTTGGCCATCCAAACATGGGGCTGGCCCTCGTCTTCGTAGTCCACCGGGGCAATCTGCGTGTAACCCGCCTTGGCATAGAGTGGTAGCACGTATTCCTGCGCGTGCAGCTTAATGAGCTTGGAGCCGGCATCACGCGCGCACGTATCACTGGCCTCGACAATCTTGCTCGCCAAACCGCGACGGCGCATGCTCGGCAGCACGGCCACGCGCCCCATAATGTAGGTCTCCCCCGCCGCGACGCCTTCGTCCAAGTCGCACGCCGGCAAAACTGGGGCTTCGGCATCTGCCGCGTACTCCAGTTCCTCGGGAAACACGCGCGAGCAGCCGGCAAGCTCGCCGTCTACATAGAGTGTCACATGAATGCAGTTCGGATCCTCGTCGATAGCGTCGAACTCATTCTCGTAGCCCTGCTCGTCCATAAAAACGACGCGGCGCACCAACGCCGCGTCGTCAAAGCATCCGTCTTAAGTTGGATATCCATAGCTGCCCTTTCATTCAACGCGAACGTTAGGGACAGATTTTAGCGAAAATGAGCTCCGCGCACGCTAAACTTCGCGCGAGCCTTCGCCAGACAGTCGTAATGACCCACGTTATGGGCATCGCTCGCGATGAAGCTGTACAGGTTCTGATCGAACAGGCGCTGTGCCGGCTTTTTCTCGCGACCAAAGCGACCGCCGGCAATAAAGTCCGCCGAAGCCTGCAGCTTGCAGCCCATATCGACCAGGCGCTCCGCCACGCTTACATCCTTTTGAACCGCACGATAGCGCTCAGGATGAGCGATGATCACCTGATAGCCACGGCACTGCAAATCGTAAATCGTGTTCTCGTACTCTCTAAACGCATACGCATCGGCATGCGTCGAAAGCTCGAGCAGAAACTCGTTGGTCCCATCGAAATGCAAGTGATCCGCGGCATCGATACCAAGCTCAACGAGCTTTCGATGGTTGACCTCGAAGCCCATCTGGAGCGGAAAACCGTCAGCGTTATCGCGCAGCAGCTCAAAGGCATCCCACATCTTGTCGTAATCAAAATAGGGATCACGGCAGTGAGGAGTGCAAACGATTCTGGTTACACCGGCCCGCTTGGCAGCCTCGAGCATCGCCAAGCTCTCTTCGAGATCGGCGGCGCCGTCGTCTACACCCGGCAAGATATGGCAATGAATGTCACGCATAGGTCAGCCTTAATCAACTAAACGTTTGCTCGGTTGGTGAAGATGCCCTTTTTGGAAGTGCCCTGATCGTCGGAGCCCTTCTTAACCTTCTTACCGTCCTTGGTGTAGTAAGAATAATAGTACTCGCTGGTCTCGGTCTCACAGTAATTCATGACGGTACCGATGAGCTTGACCTTCTCGGACTTCTTAAGCTGGGCGATAGCGTTGAGTGCCTCTTCGCGCTTGGTAAAGTCCTCGCGCACCACGAACAGCGCGCCGTCGGTCAGGCTGGCAATCTCGGCAGCATCGATGAAGGTGCCGACCGGAGGAGCATCGAAGATGACGTACTGGAACTTAGCAGACAGTGCCTTGACCAGCTTGGCAAAGCGATGGGAGACGATGATGTCGGCAGGATTGGGAATATGCGGCTCGGCATCGAGGAAGTAGAAATTCTTCTGACCTGTCTCGACAATCGCCTGGTCGATAGAAACCTGCTCGGACAGGACTGCATAGAGTCCGCCGCGGGAGCGGACGCCGAGCATATCGGCAAGGGACCTGCGACGCATATCAGCCCCGACCAGCAGGACACTCTTGCCGCTCGTGGCGATTGCCTGAGCAAGATTAATGGAAACCGTAGACTTGCCCTCGTTGGGAATCGAGGAGGTAACGGTGATGGTGCGAATGGGGTCGTCCACGCTCGCAAAGCGGATGTTGGCCAGAAGGGTCTTGGCGGCATTCTGCACAACGAGCTTATCGGTGTTCTTTGCCTTAGCCATGCCTATTTACCACCTTTCATAGCCGGAATTCGGCCAACAACGGGAATACCCAGGAGCTCTTCTGCCTCTTCGGCACCGCGGATGCGGGTATTGAGCATGTCTGCCAAAACGACATAGGCAACTGCGATAAAGATACCGGCGAGGAACGCGACGGCAATATACAGCGTGCGCTTGGGGCCGCTGGGGGCTTCGGGGGTCTTAGCCTCGTCGATAACGTTGATGCTCTGGGCAGCGCCGACGTTCTGAGCGACCGTACTCACCGAGCTGGCAATGGCCTTTGCGACCTCAGCCGTCTCCTTGGCATCGGTGCCGGTAACCGAAAGCGTAATGACACGCGTGGTGGTCTCGGAGGAAACAGACACCTTGTAGTCATCCAAATCGGTGAGGCCCAGTTCTTTGGCGGCGCCGCTCTTAACGCTATCGCTATCCAGCAGCGTGGCGATATCGTTGGAAAGCATCTGGCTCGCCGAGAGATCGTTGTAGCTCATCTGACCGCTATCGTCGGTCTTGGCGAGAATGTACATGCTCGTCGTCGCGGTATAGGTGTTGTCCATCGCAACGAAGGACACGATGCCCATGGCGATCGCGCAGACCACCGGAAGGGTGATGACCAGCTTGAGGTGCTTCTTCAGCAGCTGGAACAGTTCGAGAAGGGTCATGCAGCTTGCCTTTCATTTCCCCAGTTCGGATTGACAAAACTGTCCGTATGTTATCGCATCTTTTTACCGAGACCAAACTCTATACATAAGAAACAGGCTCTCCTGTAAAAATGTCGGAAGCAATCGTAAAATTGCACAACAACGCCGCACCCGAAAGTCAAATGCGGCGTCTACATCAATATCTGTGTTGTATCGCTATGCGAATGGCTCGTCCTGCTGTATGGGAAACGTCACCGTAATGGTGGTTCCCACGCCCAACTCGCTCGACAGATCAAGCGTGGCGTGATGATACAGGGCCGCATGCTTGACAATGGCAAGCCCCAGGCCGGTTCCGCCGCGTGCCTTGGACCTACTCTTGTCCACGCGATAGAACCGCTCAAATACCTTGCCCTGTTCTTCAGGCGCGATACCGATTCCCGTGTCGGCGACAGCGAGGAACGGATGGCCTTCGTCGTTGGTGCCGCACTGCAGCGTAACCGTACCGCCGGGCCGATTGTAGCGGATGGCGTTGCTTGCCAGATTATAGATGAGCTCGTCGACCAAGCGCGACACGCCTTCGATGACCACAGGCTTGGTCTCATGACTTATCGTCACATTCGCCTGACGGGCAACCTGTTCAAGACGCTGCTCAACCGCGTAGATCGCACGCGAGAGCTCAATAGGCTCCGTGGACCCAATGGGCACTGCCTCGCCTTCAGTTGCACGTTCGGCCTCGTCCAAGTTAGACAGCGTAAGGATGTCGTTGACAAGCGCTGCCAAGCGGCCCGCCTCACGATAGATGCGACCGCCAAAGTTGCGCAGGTCGTCCTCGCCCTCGACCATGCCATTTGCGATGAGCTCGGCATAGCCCGAAATCGCCGTAAGCGGCGTCTTGAGCTCATGGGTGATATTCGCCGTGAACTCGCGGCGCATACGGTCGTTGTCCGCTAGCACCGCCATTTGGCGCTTGAGTTCCTGGCGCTGCGACTCGATGCGCTCAAGCATGGGGACCATCTCGGCATAGGCGTGCTCATAGCTACGGCGTGGGTGATCCAAATCCACCTCTTGCAACGGCGCGATGATGGCACGGGACTCACGGCGCGCCATAAAAAACGAGAGTACTGCACCCGCTGCTGCGATAAGCAGCATCGGCGCCAGCATCGACAGCAAAATCGCCGCAACGCCAGGCTGGGCCTGCGCCAAGCGAACGACCTGGCCGTTATCAAGGGTGACGGCGCGATACAGCATAATCTCGTCGAGTGTAGAGCTTGCGCGCTCCGCGGAACCCAAACCACTCTCAAAGGCCTCGATGACCTCGGGGCGATCGCCATGGTTGGGCAGTGTGGAAGGCGACGCCTCGTTGTCGTAGGCAACAGATCCGTCCTTATTGATCAGCGTGATACGAAGATCCTCGCGATCGAGGCTTCGCAAGAACGGAATGGGCTCCTGCTGCTCGTCGAGGGCGGCAGCAATGAGCTCAGTTTCCTGCGCCAGATTGGCACTCGTGGCATCCGCCAAAGTGTTTTGCACAAAGAACGCACCCAGCACCGTAAACGCCACGATAACCGCCATGGCGCAGACAAAGATCGTCACAAAAACGCGGTGCGACAGCGTATGTTTTCCCTGGGGGGCGAAGACCACGGGTTACTCCTCCGATGCGGTGGCCGCGGTGTCGTCGCCTTCGGCACCATCACCGGCAGAAGGCTCGGCCAGGCGATAACCCACGCCGCGCACGGTCTCGATGGCGCTGGCATGCTCGCCCAGTTTTTGGCGAAGCGTCTGCACGTGCACGTCAACGGTGCGCGAACCGCCGTCGAAGTCCCAGCCCCACACGCTCTGCAGCAACGACTCGCGGGTAAAGACCACGCCGGGCTTGCGCATGAGGTACTCGAGCAGGTCGAACTCGCGCAGGGTGAGCTTAAGCGGCTCGCCGGCAACGGTCACCTCGCGATGGCTGGGCGAGAGCACGATGTCGCCCACGCTGAGCACATCGCTCGCCTGCTTGACCATGCCGCCGCGACGCAGCAGTGCGCGGCAGCGGCTCGCAAGCTCCATGAGCGAAAACGGCTTAGTCAGGTAATCGTCGGCACCGCCATCGAGCGCCATCACCTTGTCGAGTTCGGTGTCCTTGGCGGTAAGCATCATGATGGGCACCGTCGCCGTCAGGCGATCGGCACGCAGGCGACGCATAATCGCCAAGCCATCGGTGTCGGGCAGCATGATATCGAGCAGCACAGCATCGGGCACCCGTCGTGCCACGGCAGCTTTAAACTCGCCATCACACGAAAAGCCCTCGGCCTCGATTCCCTGCTTGCGCAGCGCGTAGACTGTCAAATCCCTGATGTTGTCATCGTCCTCGACGTAATAGATCATGTTGAACCCCTTTGCGGCCGATATGACCGCATCTTAACCCTAAAGGCACCTGTAAAAGACAGCGTCAGCCAAAACGCCCCGTCAAATAATCCGCGGTGCGCGGATCGGACGGATTCTTGAAGAGTTGCGCGGTGGGCGCGTGCTCCACCAGCTCACCCAGCAAAAAGAACGCAACCGAATCGGAAATACGCGCGGCCTGCTGCATGTTGTGCGTCACGACCACCAGCGTGCAGGTCTCCTTGAGCTCGCAGGCCAGCTGCTCCACCACCAACGTCGACACAGGGTCGAGTGCCGAGGTCGGCTCGTCCATCAGCAGAATGTCGGGCTGCACGGCAAGTGCGCGGGCGATGCACAGGCGCTGCTGCTGTCCACCCGAAAGACCCAGGCCTGACTCTTTGAGCTTGTCCTTGACCTCGTCCCACAGGGCAGCGCGACGCAGGGAGTCCTCGACCAGCTCATCGAGCACGGCGCGGTCGCGCACACCCATACCGCGAGGACCGTAGGCGACGTTGTCGTAGATGCTCATGGGAAATGGGTTGGGGCGTTGGAACACCATGCCCACGCGCTGGCGCAAACGGCAGATGTCGCAATCGCCCAGGATATCTTGACCATCGAGCGCAATCTTGCCCTCGATGCGGCAATCCTTGATGCCGTCGTTCATGCGGTTAAAGCAGCGCAGCAACGTGGACTTTCCGCAGCCCGAAGGCCCGATGAACGAGGTGATCTGCTTGTCGCGGATCTTGATATTCACGTCCTTGAGCGCATGGTGGTCGCCATAGAACAGGTCGATGCCCTCGACGTCGATGCGCGTCGGCGAGGCGGCAAGACCCTCTGCCGTGGGGCGAGTCGCATCCCCAACCTCGCGCTCATGCGCGGCCTCGGCCTGCGCTTCCATGAGTTCTTCAAGCTCCGTGGGCTCCACAGCCGCAGCAGCCGTCATACCGCACACCTCCATATCGATATCAATTCAGCAGTATCGATAGTAGGAATCGCGGCTCATACGCACGTGAGCACATTGTCAAGTGTTTGTAAGGGCACGCTAGCTATGCGGCGGGCAGCTCGATGGTGAATATCGTGTGTTCGGGCGTCGATTCACATGCAACGGTACCGCCGTGTGCCGCGATGATCTCCTTGGCAATAGCAAGGCCCAAACCGGCACCACCGCGATTGGTCGCACGCGCCGCATCCAGGCGATAGAACTTCTCAAAGATTACCTTGAGCTTAGCCGCAGGGATAGGATCGCCCTGATTGATAAAGCGCACGCGCACGCCACCATCGTCTTGGCGCCTGGCCTCAATCGTGATGGTCGAGCCCTCGTAGCTATAGGCGACGGCGTTTTTCATGATGTTGTTGAACACGCGGGCCATCTTGTCGCCATCCACGAGCACCGTCAGGTCCTCGCGAATATCAACTTGGGCTTCCTTATGCTGCTCGTTGAGGATGGGATAGAACTCGTCAGCCACCTGAGCCAGCAGCAACCCCAGATCAACATAGCCGCGCGTGAGCACGATATCGTGGAAGTCAAAGCGCGTGATATCGAAGAACTCCTCGATGAGCGCATCGAGCCGGTGCGCCTTGTCGAGTGCCACGCCCGTAAAGCGCGCACGTTGCTCAACCGGCAGCTCAGGAGCCTCTTGCAGCAGCGAAAGATAGCCCACCACACTGGCAAGCGGGGTGCGTAGGTCATGTGCCAAGTACGTGACCAAATCGTCCTTGCGATGCGACTCGTCACGCAGAGCTTGCTGCACCTTGCGCTCACGGTCACGCACGCGGTTAAGGGCGCCCTCGACCTCCAAGAAGTCGCCGTCGATGTTATCCCAGGTGTCGGGGTGATCGATCAGGCGATCTTGAATACGAGCGGCCAGCACACAATCGGCATGCTGCTCGCCCTGCTCGTAGCCATGGTAGTACAGGGCGCGGCCGCAAAAGAACAGAACGCACACGGCAAGCGCCAGCACAAAGCCAAGCATGTTGAATACAAAGCCGGCATCGAACAGCACCGGCCCTTCGATGCCGCCGAGCGCCATGGCGCCAATCGCCAACGTCATGGCCCACGCGGCACCGCCAATCACCACGCAACGGCGTACGATTTCAAATCGATCGATCAGCAAAAAGCCGACAAGCAGCACCGCTAAGACTCCGGCGATGTTGTCGATGCCAATCAGCAGCAGGCTCAGCAAAAAGAGCAGCACCGTCGCAAGCGCGCGGTTGTCGACGACTGCCCGTACGTATTCAAAGAGTCGATCGGGCACCTCGAATGCCTGCCTATCGTCTTTTGTCATATCCACTTCCCCACCATCAAAGGCGCTATTCGATTATGTAGCCGACGCCCCAGACGTTTTTGATAAAGCGCGGCTTTTGAGCGTCGTCGCCAATCTTTTCGCGCAGGTGGCGAATGTGCACCATCACCGTATTGTTGGAGCCGGGCATAAAATCCTCGTTCCACACCGCGCGGAACAGATCCTCCACGGCTACCACGCTGCCGCGATGCTCAACCAGATACAGCAAGATGGAATACTCGATGGGCGTGAGGCGTACCGGTGCACCGTCCACCGTTACGGAACGAGCATCGCGGTTGATCTCCAGGCCGTCGAGCTGGATGGTCGGCGACTCGGCCGCCTGCGAGCGGCTACCGTAGCTGGTGTAGCGGCGAAGCTGAGCGTGCACGCGCGCGATGAGCTCCAGCGGACGGAACGGCTTAACCACGTAATCGTCCGCGCCAAGCGAAAGGCCCTCGATCTTGTCTTGCTGGGCATCGCGCGCCGTCAGCATGATCACAGGATAGGTATGGCTGAAACGGATCGTACGCAGTAGCTCAAAGCCATCGATATCGGGCAGCATGACATCCAACAGTGCCAGATCGAACTCCTGCTCCAGGATTGCCTTGGCAGCATCGGCCCCGCTATAGGCGACCTGTACGTCAAAGCCTTCTTTTGTAAGGTAGATACCAACCAAGTCGGCGATGGCCTTTTCGTCATCAACTACCAAAATGCGCTCGTTCATGCGTGCTCCTCTCGCGCTCCATTATGCCCGAGGGGGCGCATGCCACACACAACAAGCGTGGGTGATTAAGTCGGCCTTAAGCACCCTTGTGCCCGTTCGGGCGCGGATGTGGGCCACGCACGCACGCGATGATCGCCGACACCGGCAAACGATATACTCTAGTTCCAGAAGAGACCATCCCGTCGAAAGCGAAATCTGTGAAGTCCCTCACCTCTTTTGCAAAGCGCTCAGCTCAGCTTGCCGCCGGCTTTGTCTGCGCTATCGCCCTTGCCGCTGGCGTGCCCACCGTCGCCGGCGCCCAAGTACTCACGACCGACAATGTTTGCGGCAAAACCGCCGATGCGCGCGGCATCACGGCCGAAAATCTGCCCGATATCGATGCGACCAATGCGCTCGTCATGGGCAAAGACGGCACCGTCTACTATGGGCGCGGCGCCGATGAGCAGGTTAAAATCGCCTCGATCACCAAGGTCATGACCGCAATCCTAACCGTCGAGAATTGCAAGATGGACGAGAAGGTCACGGTGAGCAACGCCGCAGCCACCGTGGGTAATTCGACCGCCGGCTTGCTCGAAGGTGACGAGCTTACCGTGGAGCAGGCACTGCGCGGCCTGATGATTCCCTCGGGCAACGACGCCGCCGTCGTGCTCGCCGAATATGTGGGCAAGAAGATCGACCCTAAGACCAAAGACGCCGAGGCAACCTTTGTGAAGGCCATGAACGAGCGCGCTAGGAAGCTCGGCTGCACCGGTACGCTTTTTGAAAACCCGCATGGTCTGGACTTTGATGAGTGGGCTGGCGATATGCACTCAACCGCACACGACGTAGCGCTGATGATGCAGGAGGCCATGAAAAACAACACGATCCGCGAGGTCGTAGCGAGCGAGGATTCCTGGATCGAGGTCACGGGCGCCGACGGCACCGACCATTCGCATTCCATGGACACGCATAACTATTTGCTGGGCCAAGATGGCAACATCGGTGGCAAGACCGGCACCACCGACGACGCGGGCTATTGCTTTACGAGCGCCTACAACCGCGACGGCGACGAGATCTACACCGTCGTTTTGAACTCCACCACCACCGACCAGCGCTTTACCGATACCGCAACCCTTGCCAATTGGTACTACGGTCACAAGGTGACAGTCGCAATCGCCAACACACAGGAAAAGACCGCCAACGGCAACCCGCTTATGGCGCGCATTGGTCAAACCGACTGGACGGATAAGACGATCGACGCCACACTCGCCGATCCTACGGCGCAAGCGACCGTGTTTTCCCTTGCCGGCGAGGTGACCGAAAAGGTTAGCTACGACGATCTTTCGGGCACGGTGCATGTGGGCGACAAGGTGGGCAGCGTCACGCTCAAGCAGGACGGCACCAAGATCGCCGTCATGGACCTAGTTGCCGACGAGGAGGGCGCAGGGCCGAATCCCATTGAATGGCTACTCGTGAAGCTCGATCGCTTGGGCCGTCGCATCGACAACCGCCCACTCACGGCAGAAAGCGAGACCGTCGCCAAGGCGCCCGAGGTGTAGGGCGCAAGAATAATAAGCCCACTGAAAGGAGGCGTCCGAAAGGATGCCTCCTTTTTTGAGGTTCGAATCCCCAGCCGCCATTCTTGATAATAAAAAGGGCCCCAAATGGGACCCTTCCTTAAATTCGTACTGGCGGAGAGCTGGGGATTCGAACCCCAGATGCCCTTTTGGGGCATACTCGCTTAGCAGGCGAGCACCTTCGGCCTCTCGGTCAGCTCTCCGTAACAGCCATTCTATAGTAACCAAAC
Source organism: Collinsella sp. AF14-35 (assembly GCF_003464565.1). Lineage (NCBI taxonomy): Bacteria > Bacillati > Actinomycetota > Coriobacteriia > Coriobacteriales > Coriobacteriaceae > Collinsella > Collinsella sp. AF14-35. The sequence continues at coordinate 14,747 of NZ_QRZD01000016.1, read as the reverse complement.
AGCCAAGGATGGGCAAGAGGAAATTTTCTAATTGCCTAGCAGCCTTTCCTTCTTGAAAGCTTCGCCTACCCCAGCGAGCGGTTGAGGGAGCCGAGCTCGTCGTTACCCATGGTGCGCCACATTTGGAAGATGCAGCCGCGTGCCAGGAAAAAGAAGCCGTTATCGACCAGCTGCACGGCGGCATCCGCAAGCTGATTGGTCACCGCGGGCACGGGCGGCAATTCGAGTCCAGCCTTGTGGATGGTCTCGACCGCTTCCTCGAACGTCGGAGGCTCGCTGACGCCCATCTCGTTCATAAGGCCCTGCATTTCTTTCAGTGCGCTGCTGCCCGACTCCTCGCCGCGCGGCGCCAGACGGTAACAAGCCAGCGCCAGATCGAGCTGATCGCAATTCCAATAGGCAAACGCCAAGCGATAGAACAGGTAGCCGATTGCAGAACGATCGCTGGCAATACGTAGGCCGTGGCGCGCCACCTCGATAATCTCATCAAAGCGCTCCAGACGCGCAAGCACGTTGATGAGCGCAAAGTGCGACTGCATGGACGAGCGCGCCAGATCGTAAAGATGGCGCACCTCGGGCAGTGCTCGTTCAAAGTCCTCTTGCTCGGCGTAAAAGCTGCAGATCTCGTGCTGGGCAAAGTACAGCGCATCGGGCGCACGAAGGATTCGCACAGAGCGGTCTTCTTCCAACACCGGTAGCACCATGCGCACCAGCTGGTTATCGCAAAACTGCGTTTGAACCGGACCTGTCGCCAAAAGCTCGGCGACGGCGCACTTAGCCTCCAACTCCTCAACAAGACGGGAAAAGCCTTCAAAAGCACCTGTACGGTCGACTTTTGCCTGCTCGCGCAATTCAACAACACGGGCCACGTATGGGTCGTCGTCCTCTTCCATGACCTCCAGCTCGTCAGCCGTATCGGCAAGCAGCAGATCGCGCAGCGCCGGCGGCAGCATGCGATGGTCATCACGCGGACGAGCATGAACCTCCGCAGGTTCAATCGTCTCCGGAGCGGTTGACTCATATGCCTCAAGCACACGCTTGCACGGCATATCGTCCATGTCCATGCTCTCAAGATCCTTGGCGACAGGCACGCAATCAGCCAGATAGGCCGCGCGCCCAAAGAAATACGTTGCGACAACGCACTCGCCCTGCTCACTGTCGGGAGCAGCAATCTGCACATAGCAGCGCGTGATGCAGGTGCCCGCGGCAAAACACGCTGCCGCAAGCGTGAGCGCCACGCGCGCATCGTGCTCCGCGGCCCAGATCGCGCGCGTGTCCTCGTCCAACTCGCGCCAGGCGTCATCTTGAGCGTCGTATTCACGTTGTGGCATAGCATCAACGACAGACTGCCCAAACCGAACGAGCATGATCCCCTCGGCAACGTTTGCCCGATAGGTATAGTCGAGCCGCGTGACCACGTTAAGTGCCTCGACAATACGCGCGAAGCGGGTACGCACATCCCACTCACCGCCCGGCTGGCAAGCCACCGTACCCGGTTTGCCCCACGGGTTATCGCTCGAGGCCGTATCGAGCAGTCGGGGAACATCGTTGGTCGTCTTGGCGATATGCCACGCATCAAAGAGCGCGCAGCCCTCAAGGCTCGGCGAGGATGCCGCAGGGACCAATCCGGCCCCGATGTGCTCAAGGATGCCGGAGAGACGGTTAAGACGGCACTCGATGGCAAGCAGCATGTCAATCTCGTCCTGGTCCAGCAGGCTGCGATCAAAATTGAGATAGAAAAGCTTTGAGCGATCGATGCGAGCCAGGCTCATCTCGGACTTAGCGGCGATGGTGCGCAAGCGGGGCAAGTCAATTTCACTCATAAGGGCGGCGGCATAGCGCTCGATACCGCTCGGATTCTCGGCATGGTCAACGCGGTAGAGCAGCGTCTCGATAGCGTCAGGGAGCGGTGCCGTGTTAAAGCCCAAAAACACCTCGACCGGCTCGGGCAACTTTACGAGCTTGATCTTGTCGACAACGTTTTGCATACCCTCGTCGAGTCCGTCGGCGTCCGCCGTGCTCGCAATGGTATTTTCGGAGTCAGCGAATATCACGTAGCGCAGGAACATCGATGCCATGAACTCACCGTAAGGAAGGGAGCGGGTCGAATTCCATGTCTCGTGATCGGACTGTTCGCGCATGGGGCCTTCGGGAGAGCCGACGGTTCGCGCGCACGCGCGCATCGTGCCGTTTGCTCCCCTCACCATAATCTCACCAATACCGGAGTCCGACTCGTCAAGGACCAGTTCCATGTCGGGATCGTTGGGCAGCGGAGCCTCGCTAACGGGGCGGTCCACCTTGTACACCTCACCCGAAACGCTTACGTAGCCCAAAAGCGACACATGGCTTTTGCCAACGAATTCGACGACATAACAAGATTCATGCTGATCCTCGCCAAAGAGTTTCCAGACCACGCCATATGAGCGTCCCGCAGGCTGCTCGGACATCGCCGGAAAGCGCTTCTTGGGATCGAGAAACCTGAGCTTGTATGTCGGACGCTCTGCCACGAAATATCACCCTGATCGGTCGCTTGAGAAGGAGCGGTCGCGAATAAGTCGCGACATCTACTCGGAATCTTACACGAGTCGACAGGAAATCGTCCCTTTGGACGAAAGCACTCAAGCTGGCGTAAAAGAAAAGCCCCCGTTGCCGGGAGCTTTAATCTCAAATGGTGCGGCGTATAGGATTCCGCGCATCCGCTGCGCGGATCCGCACCGGCTTCGCCCGCCTGCCGGCGTGCTCGCCCGCGGGCTAAAAACGCTCCGCGTTTTCTTTACGCCCGCGCCTCGACCGAGGTTCGAATCAATGCGGTGTTTACGTAAAAGAAAAGCCCCCGTTGCCGGGAGCTTTAATCTCAAATGGTGCGGCGTATAGGATTCGAACCTATGACGTTCTGATTCGTAGTCAGACCCTCTATCCAGCTGAGGTAACGCCGCAACTTGTTGATTATTATGCACAGGGACTGAATAATGGTCAAGCATTTTTTCAAAAAAAGTTATCGAATTTGATTTTTAATCATTTGGAGGGCTTGGCGCGATCTTCGACGCATCGCGATATAAGAAAAGCCCCCGTCGCCGGGAGCTTTAAAGTCAATTGGTGCGGCGTATAGGATTCGAACCTATGACGTTCTGATTCGTAGTCAGACCCTCTATCCAGCTGAGGTAACGCCGCAACGCACGGATTATTATGCACGCGAGCCCCCGATGGGTCAAGCGACAATTAGAAAAAATTTTACGGAGTGATAATTAAGTTGTTCGTGCCTCGACCGAGGTTCGAATCCATGCGGTGTTGCCATAAAAGAAAAGCCCCCGTTGCCGGAGGCTTTAAAGTTCAGTTGGTGCGGCGTATAGGATTCCGCGCATCCGCTCCGCGGATCCGCGCCGGCTTCGCCCGCCTGCCGGCGTGCTCGCCCGCTCGCTACGGACGCTCCGCGTCCGCTTCACGCTCGCGCCTCGACCGAGGTTCGAATCCATGCGGTGGCGGCATAAAAGAAAAGCCCCCGTTGCCGGAGGCTTTCAATTTCAATTGGTGCGGCGTATAGGATTCGAACCTATGACGTTCTGATTCGTAGTCAGACCCTCTATCCAGCTGAGGTAACGCCGCAGCGCAAAACATATAAAACCACTTTAGCTTATTGGAGTCAAGCACAATCTCAAACTTTTTTTGGAACGCAGTTTTGTCATGCTGCTCCGCATATACCGTCGTTCCCCGTACGATCGATTGGCTTTTCGATCACGTCAAACTTAGCATCAAGTTCCCTGAGGAGCGATCTCACCCGCTGGGCACAATCATAATCGGCAAACGAGATACTCAACATGCGAGCAACCTGGTTAGATGTCCGGACCCCATAGAAATGCTCCAGGGCCACAAGCCCCTCGTGCGCCACAAACGTCTCAACCACATGCGGCGACTCCTCGTAGCACCATTGGGTCAACGGACCCTCGCTCGTCTGTCGAACCACCAGGCCACCCATGCCAGACGGCTCACACGTCACAAGCAGGTACTCCCCGCCCTCGTCGCTCTCAAACAAAACCACCCGATCATCAAACAGCTCCATCGCGTCCCCTTTCTCTCGCTCTTATTTAGCAAAAGCATAGCAGGTAGATGGCTGTATACAGAACAGTTGTTCGTGTGTTTTCTATTGAGCTGTCCGCACAGCATGGTATGGCCGCACACAAAAAGGGCACCCCAAAAAGGAGTGCCCTAGCAAATCGCTTATGCAGCCAATCTACGCGACCGGCTCGATCTTCTCGAGGCCGCCCATGTAGGGACGCAGAACCTCGGGGATCGTGATGGTGCCGTCAGCGTTCTGGTAGTTCTCCAGAATGGCTGCCATGGTACGGCCAGCCGGCAGACCGGAACCGTTGAGGGTGTGCAGATAGCGCGAACCCTTGAAGTTCTCGGGGTCGCGATACTTGATGTTGGCGCGACGGGCCTGGAAGTCACCGCAGTTGGAGCAGGAGCTGATCTCCTTGTAGGCGTTGTAGCTCGGCAGCCAGACCTCGACGTCGTAGGTCTGACGGGCAGAGAAGCCCAGGTCGCCGGTGCACAGGCTAATCACGCGATACGGAAGACCCAGCTGCTGCAGCAGGAACTCGGCCTCGGCGGTCATGCTCTCGAGCTCCTTGTCGGACTCCTCCGGCTTGGCAAACTTGACCATCTCGACCTTGTCGAACTCGTGCTGGCGAATGATGCCGCGGGTATCGCGACCAGCGGAGCCGGCCTCCTCGCGGAAGCAGGGGGTGAAGGCGGTGTAGCGGCGCGGCAGGGTATCGGCGTCGAGGACCTCACCGGCGTGCAGGTTGGTGAGCACGACCTCGGCGGTGGGGATCAGGAAGTTGTCGCCCGAGACGTGATAGGCGTCGTCCTCGAACTTGGGCAGCTGGCCCGTGCCGAACATGGTCTGACGCTTGACGACGATGGGCGGCCACCACTCCTTAAAACCACGGCTGGTGTGCGTATCGAGGAAGAAGTTGATGAGGGCGCGCTCAAGACGGGCGCCGGCGCCACCGAGAACGGTGAAGCGGCTGCCGGAGAGCTTGTTGCCGCGCTCGAAGTCAAGGATATCGAGGTCGGTGCCCAGATCCCAGTGCGGCTTAAAGTCGAAGTCGAACTCGCGCGGGGTGCCCCAACGACGGCGTTCGATGTTCTCGTCCTCGTCCTTGCCGTACGGCGTGGCCTCGCAAGGAATGTTGGGCAGGTGAGCCATGAAGTCGTACTGCTCCTGCTCGAGGGCGGTGCGGCGCTCGGCCAGACCGTCAATTTTCTCGTTGACGGCGCGCACGGCCTCTTTGGCGGCCTCAGCCTCGTCCTTCTTGCCCTCCTTCATCAGGGCGCCGATCTTCTTGGACTCGGCATTGCGCGTGGCTTGAAGTTCCTCGACCTCGGTGATGACGGCACGACGCTCGTCGTCGAGCTCAAAGAACTTCTCGCGATCCCAAGACGTCTGGCGGTTAGCCATGGCGACATCGATGGCATCGGGGTTCTCGCGAACAAACTTGATATCAAGCATTAGATCCTCCGGCGATATACATTCCATTTAGGTTGCAACCTTGTACATGTATGGGCAAGTATATACTTATGAGCGTTTACGACCCAACTCAACTACGCAAGAAGGCACCCAATGGACGCAGTTTTTTCCTTTTTGTTTGGCACCCGCACCGGTTTTGCCATCCTTTTCGCCGGCGGCATCCTGCTGTTTGCGATTATTGCCTTTGTAATGGAGAAGCGCACCCATAAGATGTATGTCGACCGCGGCCCCAAGTCCGAGGACGAAGAAGACAGCTTCTGGGACTAACCTGCCAAAAAGGGACAGGTTTATTTTGGTCGGTTTTATCTGGGCAAACGCAAGTGCCCCGCAACTGGAATTGAGCCAGTTGCGGGGCACTTTTCGCTAAAAGGACAAAACCGCAGGAAAAACCTGCCAACATAAACCTGTCCCGTTTTTGGTCGGTTTTACTGGAGGGTTGCGTCGATTGCCTTGACCAGGGCGCTGCGCATGCCGGCGTCCTCGAGCGCAACGACGCCCTTGATGGTGGCACCACCGGGCGAGCATACGGCATCCTTCATCGCCGCAGGATGCTGGCCAGTTGCAAGCTGCAGCTTTGCCGTACCCAGCACCATCTGGCTCACAATGCGATAAGCATCCGCACGCGGGATACCGTGCTTGACCGCCGCATCGCCCAGGGCCTCGATTGCCATGGCGACAAACGCCGGAGCGCAACCACCCACCGTGCCGCCCACAAACAGCAGGCTTGTGTCGAGCTCGACGACAGCGCCAAGCTTACCGAGCAGGTCGAGCACCACAGCACGCTGCTCGTCGTTAAGCGTCGAAGCCTTCTCGCAGGCGATGACGCCCTCGCCCACCGAAACCGGCGTGTTGGGCACCGTCGAGATATGCGCGACGCCCGGCAGGACCTGCTCCCACTTGGCACTGTCCCAGGTCCAGGCAACCGACAGAACGACCTTTTTGGCAAAAGCATCCTTGAGCGGGGCGAATACCTTCTCGATCATGTACGGTTTGACCGCAGCGACCACGATATCGGATGCGGCGACAACCTCGGCGGCATCGTGGCAGGCGACCATGCCGCGCGCCTCGCAGCGCTCAACCAGTGCGTCGTAGCGACCCGCGCAGGCGCACATGTCGCTCGCAGCTACACCGGCAGCGATCCAGCCATCGGCCATAGCGCTCGCCATATTGCCAAAACCGACAAATCCAATCTTCATATCGCATAGTCCTTTCAGACACATTCCTCAAAACGAAAGGTATTGTCCCACGCCATTGTTTCGTATTGCCGACCTATTTGTGATACGGCTCGCCACGACTGATCTTACAGGCACGGTAAATCTGCTCTAGCAGCACCACACGCGCCAGGTTATGCGGCAAGGTAATGCGTCCAAAGCTGAGCATCTCGTCGGCTCGTGCGCGCACGTCATCGCTCACGCCGTCCGAACCGCCGATTACAAAGGCAATGTCGCTGCCGCCTCGCAGCATAAGATCGTCGAGCCTCGCCGAAAACTCCTCGCTCGAGCGCTCCTTGCCCTCGATAGCCAGCAGGATCACATGCGCTCGAGATGGCAAGGCGGCAAGAATCGCCGCCCCCTCCTTGTCGCGCGCGGCATCCACGCCGCCCGCCTTAGCCGGGTCGATATCGGCCACCTCGCGGATATCCACCTTGGCATAGGCACCTAGGCGCTTGGTGTACTCAGCGCACGCGTCCTTCCAAAAGCGCTCTTTGAGCTTGCCAACGCAAACGACGGTGTATTTCACGCGCGTCTACTCCTTCGAATCGTTTTGAACTTTGCCGGCGGCCAGCATCTGCTCGAACATCGAGGCCGACTGCGAAAAGTCGCTCGGCAGCACGACCGTCGAGGTTTTACCCGTGCGAGCGAACTCCGTCATCATCTCGGACCACTGCGTAAACATGAACAGTTGGTTGGCCTCGTCATTGCCGACACCCGTCTCCTGGATGATCTCGAGCGAATCTTTGATACCCAGCGCGATGGCCTTGCGCTGGTTGGCGATGCCCTCGCCCGCCTTTTCCATAGCCTCGGCCTCGGCGGTCGCCTCGGTGACGCGCTTGATGCGGTCGGCCTCGGCGAGCTCCTGCGCGGCAGCGCGCTTGCGCTGGGCAGCGTTGATGTCGTTCATGGAGTTCTCAACCTCGGTCGGCAGTGCGATTTTGGTGATGAGCGTCGACACGAGGGTGAAGCCGTAGGCGGCCATCTGCTCGGAAACGGTAGCGTTGACATCCTTGGCGATGTCATCCTTCTTGGCAAAGACCTCATCGAGTGTGTAGACGGGGATGGAGGAGCGCAGGGCGTCGGTGATGAAGTCGCGCATCTGGTCGACGGGCTCCTGCAGCATGTAGTAGCTCTTGTAGATGCCCGAATCTGCCGGGCCGGCGCCCATGTCGTAGCTCACGTGGTACTGAGCGGAGACCTCAAGACCGATGGTCACGTTGTCCTGGGTCTTAACGTCGATGCCAAAACCGTTTTTCATGGTGCGCAGGCTCACCGTGGCGGCCTTGCGGTCGATCACGGGCACCTTCACGTGGAAGCCCGCGTTGACGATACGGTTGAACTTACCCAAGCGCTCGATGATTACGGCGTGCTGCTGTTCAACGACATAACAGGCGTTGGGGAGCAGCAGCAACAGGATGATGATGGGAATCAAAAGGCTGGTAAGGGCGGCGATGATACCGGAAAACAGCATGGTCTCTCCTCTGATAGGCACACGTTGGTACTAGGATACCCGTCCAAGGAGATCGTGCATAACAAAAAGAGCTCCCATTGCTGGGAGCTCTTTCAATCCATGGTGCGGGCGAAAGGACGTCCGCGTATCCGCTTCGCGGATCCGCACCGGCTTCGCCCGCCTGCCGGCGGACTCGCCAGCTCGCTAAAAACGCTCCGCGTTTTCTTGACGCTCGCTCCTTCACAGGTTCAAGTCCCTGCGATGGGCACATAACAAAAAAGCCCCCATTGCTGGGAGCTCTTTCAATCAATGGTGCGGGCGAAAGGACTTGAACCTTCATGGGGTTGCCCCCATACGGACCTGAACCGTACGCGTCTGCCAATTCCGCCACGCCCGCGTGCAGGAATTAGAATAACGGAGCGCCACCGCGAACGCAAGAACTATTTTTGAAAAAGTTTGCAGGCATTTTCCCAAGCGGCATGCGCGATTGTTTCGGCGTCCTCACCAGTGCGATCGACACGGTCGTTAACCAGCGCGTTTGCCGTAATGGAGATCATTGCTGGCTCGCATTCAAGACCGCGGATGGGCTCCGGAGCCATATACGGGCAATCCGTCTCGAACAAAATGCGGTCGAGCGGGGTCGCCGCAAATGCCTCGCGCACGTCGTCGTTGCGCTTAAAGGTGGCCGCACCACCATAGGCGATATAGCAGCCCAGCTTCACAAAGCGCTCCATCGTGGCGCGGTCCTCGCCAAAACAGTGCAGCACACAACCGGCCTGGGGCACGCCCACCTCACGAAGCACGTTGTAGGCGTCCACGTGCGAGGTACGCTCCTGGTCCATGTCCTCGTGACGCAGATGCAGCTCCACCGGCACGTTACGACACACGGCAAGCTCGAGCTGGCGCGCCATGCAATCAATCTGCACGCTGTGGGGCGCCGGCGTGATGTCGTCGTCGTAATCCATGTGGTAGTCCAGACCGATTTCGCCAATACCGGCACACAAAGGGTCATCAAGCGCAGCAACAACCTGCGCGTGAATGTCGTCGGTATAGTCCGGCGCGCCATACGGATGCACGCCGGCAAGATACTTGATCTGCGGGATATCCTGCATCGGCAGAATTTCGCGCACGAGCCAGTCGCTATAGTCCGTCACGCTGCGCTTGTCGGCGATGGGGTCGAAGACCGTCACCAACAGGTCGATGCCTGCCGCCTTGGCACGCACGAGTGTCTCGGGCACATCCTTGCCCCAGAACGAAAGCAGATGCGCATGTGTGTCGGCAAGCGGTGCCAAGGGCACGGGACAAGCAACCGTCTTCTTTTTCTTGGTAAACGTCACGCGTTCGGCATTAAGCGTCATGGGAAAGCTCCCGAGCCAGGCACACAAAGTCGGCGACGCCGAGCGTCTCGGCGCGCGTGGTGGGTGCGATACCGCAAGCCTCAAAGGCGGCATCGAGCACGTCCTTGGCAAAGCCGTTGGCGCTCATGGAATTGCGGATGGTCTTGCGACGCTGGGCAAATGCAGCATCAATCACGCGGGCCACAAATTCGCGATCGAGCCCTTCGGGCACCACGCCGTCAACACGGTCGATACGCACGACAGCCGAGTCCACGTGCGGCGCCGGCATAAAGCAACGCGGCGGCACCTCAAAGCGACCCGTCACCTGCGCATACAGGCCGAGCTTTGCCGTATAGCCGCCATAGGTCTTGTTGCCCGGCACTGCGGCAATGCGATCGGCAACCTCCTTTTGCACCATGACGACGGCGCGCTTGAGCGCCGGCATCGTCTGGAATAATTGCAAAATGATCGTCGCCGCCACGTTATAGGGCAAGTTCGCGACAAATACCGTCGGCTCACCGCCCGCAGCCTGCTCAATCTGCTCCGGCGTCACCTTGAGCGCATCGCCCATGATAAAGCGGAAGTTGGCATAGTCGGCGGCGTGAGCATCGAGCACCGGCTCGAGCTCGGGATCTGCCTCGATCGACGTGACGCACGCCGCCTCCTGCAGCAACGCAAGTGTCAACGTACCGCAACCCGGACCCACCTCGAGTACGCGCTCGTCACCTGCAAGCTCAGCGAGCTCACAGATGCGTTCGATCACATGGTTGTCGATCAGGAAGTTTTGGCCCAGGCGGTGCTTGGTCGCAAGGCCAAACTCCTCCAGCAGCTCCCTTGTTGCCGTGGGGTTTGCCAAAGGCGAAGTTGTCATAGTTGCCTCCTTAGCATGATGGCGGCGTCTTGAAACGAAAGGGCATGGACCGTTGCGGCCATGCCCTTACATCTAAACATCAAATTGCCGATATGGCGCTCGCGCGGTCTCTACGCCAGACGCGGGAACAGCGGATCGCCCTTCTCGACGGGCTGACCACCAGCAAGCAGGCCCCAAGTGCAAATGCCCTTGAGGTCGTCGCTCGCGGCCTCGCCCTCACAGGACAGGCGGCGCAGAGCCTCGGCAGAAGTCTGGGGCATGAGCGGCATCAGCAGGTGGGCGGCGATGCGGATGGCCTCGAGCAGGTTGTAGATCACAAATGCCAGCTCGTCAGCCTTGGCCTCGTCCTTGGCAAGCGCCCAGGGCTCGGAGTCCTCGATGTAGTGGTTGGCGGCGTGGATGAGCTCCATGACCTCATCCTTGGCTCCGCCGTAATCGAGCACGTCCATCTTGGCCATGTAGCGGTCGACCAGGCCATCGGCAATCTTTGCCAGCGGGTTATCGAACGCGTCGGCAGACGCCGGTTTAGCCGGGGCGCAGCCGTCAAAGTACTTTGCGCTCATGTTGAGCGAGCGCGAAATGAGGTTGCCCCAGCTGTTGGCCAGATCGGCGTTGTAGACCTGCTCCATGCGATCGAAACTGATGGCGCCGTCGGTGCCGGGAACGACATCGGTCATAAAGTAGTAGCGATAGCCCTCGACGCCCAGCATGTCGATAACGTCCTGCGGAGCGATGGCGTTACCGCGGCTCTTGGACATCTTCTCGGCCTTGCCGGTCTCGGCATTGCGCACGGTCAGGAAGCCGTGGGCAAAGACGTGCTCGGGCAGGGCCTCGCCGATGGCCATGAGCATGGCGGGCCAAATGACGCAGTGGAAGCGGATGATGTCCTTACCCACGATGTGGAACTGCGCGGGCCAGCGATAGGCCAGCTCGGCACGCGCCTCGTCGGTGTCGACACCGTAGCCGACGGCCGTCATATAGTTGAGCAGCGCGTCAAACCATACATAGGTCACATGGCCCTCGTCAAACGGAACCTGGATGCCCCAGTCAAAGCTCGTGCGACTCACGGAAAGGTCGTTGAGGCCGCCCTCGACAAAGCTGCGAACCTCGTTCATGCGGAACGCAGGCTCGACAAAGTCGGGGTGCTCGCCATAGAGCTTGAGAAGCTTGTCCTGGAAGGCGGAAAGCTTAAAGAAGTAGGACTCCTCCTGGACGCGCTCAAGCGGACGGTGGCAGTCGGGGCATAGATGCTGGCCGACGCTGCCGTACTCCTCGTCGCCCTTCTGGACCTGCGTATCAGTGAAGTAGGTCTCGTCAGGCACGCAATACCAACCGTCGTAGCTGCCCTTATACAGGTAACCGGACTCCTTCATGCGCTCCCACAGGTACTGCACGGCATGATGCTGGCGCGGCTCGGTGGTGCGGATGAAGTCGTCGTTGGAAATCTCGAGCTTGCTCCAAAGCTCCTTGAAGTGCGGGGCCTGGCTATCGGTCCACTCCTGCGGCGTCATGCCATGCTTGGCTGCGGCCTCGGCGACCTTCTCGCCGTGCTCGTCCATGCCGGTCAGGAACTTGACGTTATAGCCGGCGGAACGGCGATAGCGAGCCTGAACGTCGGCGATGATGGTGGAATAAGCCGTGCCCAGGTGCGGATCGGCGTTGACGTAGTAGATGGGCGTCGTGATAAAGAACGAAGGCTTGCTTTGATCCATGGGGTTTGTCCTCCAGAAAAACGTTGCATACAGAGGATGATTCTAGCGCAAGGGCTGGATATCCTCCATCTATTGCATATCGAGCACCATGGCATAGACATCGCGCTTGCGGCGCGAATACTTCTGAGACAGGCGCTTGGCCACCGCAGACGCGGGCTCCCCCTCCTCGAGCGCGGCGCGGATATCCTCGCGCAGGGCCTCGTCGGGATCCGCTGCCGTGGCGCCGACCGGCACGATACCGGCCTCCTCATCCTCGCTCGGTGGCGCGATGACCAGCGCAATCTCGCCCTTTACCTCGCCGCGAGCACGCAGCTCCTCGGCAAGCTGGTCAGCGGGCCCGCGCAAGACCTCCTCGTGCAGCTTGGTGAGTTCGCGGCAGACGGCAACCTCACGCTGGGGAAAGACCTCCGCCACGGCCTCGAGCGTCGCCACGATGCGATGTGGAGACTCGTAGAAGATGAGTGCGCCGGGCACCACGGCAAGGCGCTGCAAACGGCGCACACGGTCGCCGTGCTTTCGGCCCAAAAAGCCCTCGAAGAAAAAATGCTCGCAGGGAATGCCGGACGAAACAAGCGCCGTGACGCAAGCAGAGGGCCCGGGAATAACTTCGACGGGCACATCGGCCTCACGCGCCGCCTCGACCAGCGCCTGGCCGGGATCGGACACGCTCGGCATGCCGGCGTCCGAGGCAAAAGCGAGGGTCTCCCCCGCCAGCAGACGGTCGACCAGGCCGGCGGCGCGGCTGGCGATCACATTCTCGTCGCAACGGACAAGCGGCTTGGAAATGCCCAGGTGCATCAGCAGCTTTGACGTCACACGCGTGTCTTCGCAGCAGATGACATCGGCAGCGGCAAAGGCCTCGCCAACGCGCGGGGACAGGTCACCCAGGTTGCCGATGGGCGTGCCGACCACATAGAGTTTGCCCGTATGGGCGCTGTTTTGCGTCATATCAACCTATTCAATCATGCCGCGCTCGAGCGTACCGAGCGCCGCGCGGGCGTCCCATGCTGCAATGCGCTTCTCGGTCTTCCACGTTTGGAAGAACCAACCGGCAGCCGGCGCAAACGAAGCCAGCTGGTTGGCGATAAACACGCGCTCGTAGGCATTGCGGCCCTCGGGCGTAACCGACGAGTTGGCAAAGATCGCCGCGCCCGACCATTCGCCCACCAGCACGGGGAACCCAGTCGAAATCGCTTCTTTAAGCTCGCGCTTGTTACGCGAAATCGCCGTCGTCAGCCCGCGAGGGCTCGTGATGTCGAGCGCATACTCGTCGCGGTAATGGTACAGGTGAAGGTCCATGTAGACGTTCTTGTACTTGGCGCCGCGCATAAAATGCTTCCACTCGCTGGGATGCCCCGACGACGAGAAGACGACGATTTTATCCTCGGGCATATACGAACGGACGAGCTCGTAGGCATCGCGATAGAAATTGCGCAGGTAGTGCGCCGGAATGCCATCCGTCATGGTGAAGAGGCTCTTGCGGACACTCATCTGCGGCGTATCCAGCAGCTCAATGCCCAGCAGGCTCTCGGCCTCGCCGTAGCGATCGGCCAAGCGCTCGAGCACGTCGAGTGCGACATGACGACCGTTGGTGGACGAATGCCACTCGGCAACAGCCTCCGGCGTGGTGGGCGAATCGTTGGAATCGCCCTGGCCACCTGGCACGGTTGCCAGATCGAGCAGCACGCGGATGTTGTACTTGGCAGCCCACTCAATCGCGCGGTCGATGTAATCGACAACCGAGATGTAGGACGCATCGGACTCCTGCGAGCCAAAGGCATACCAGGGCACCGGCAGACGCACGGCATTGAGGCCAATCTGCGCCATGCGGCGAAAATCGTCCTCGCTCACAAACGTTTCGTAATGACGGCGCATGCGCTCGTTATAGGCGGCGGTGCCCATAGCCTCCTGCAGCTCGGCCGCGTTGGATGCACCGGTCGCTGCATACAGCGACGGGGTCACCCAAGGCTCGGGAATAAACCAGCCAGAGAGATTAACACCGAGTATCCTCTCCATCACTGCCCCCTTCGAATCATGCAGGTCGAGCCTGCATCGTATTGCATAGGAAAAGTATCGTTTTGAGTATACCCGCGCGTGCGGACAGGCGAGCGAACGGTCTGAAAAGTGGCGCAAAAGCGGGAGGAATGTCTGGGATGCGTTTTCCGCAGAGCCCTCGATAAAAGAAAAGGACCCCTTTGCAGGGGTCCTAGTCAATTCAAGGTGGCGGGGAAGGGAATCGCGTCCGCGCGCTGCGCGGACGGACCGCTGCGGCGCTTACGCGCCTTGCGAGCTGCGCTGGCAAACGCTTACGCGTTTACTCAGCTCCGCGCCCTCACGGGGTTCGATTCCGTGCGAGGGCTACATAAAAGAAAAGGACCCCTTTGCAGAGGTCCTAGTCAATTCAAGGTGGCGGGGAAGGGAATCGAACCCCTGACACGAGGATTTTCAGTCCTCTGCTCTACCAACTGAGCTACCCAGCCATTTGAGGTGTGCCTTGTTTCAAGGCTTGATTAGTATAACCAAGGACGCGTTCCGGTCAACCGAGAATTTCAAAAAAGTTTTTGAGCACAGCCTCGGTTCTTTAAATCCTTGATTGGCAACTTCATCCGAACACCTCCCATATTCATCCGTAC